>NZ_QTXV01000080.1:0-11122 GCF_003461825.1 Prevotella sp. AM42-24
AAGTTTCGATTAACCCTAAAAGTGCCCCATTGTTTCTGCTGTCAACATATTTGACGGGAGTCACAGAATAATGAGGAACTTTAATTTCAGGATGAAATTAAATAATAAATTCAGATTTATGAATACAGGAATTAAGTTAACCGTTCTTTTGTCCACTTGCTGTCTTTCACTGAGTGCCCAGGAGAACTCCTTCTATGCCGGCATCCGTCTGGGAGGCGGCTACAGTATCAACAACCATATAGACAGGATACTGGTGAGTGAGAATTATTATTCCAACTATTCGTTCGACAACAAAGGGCTTTTCGTACCAAGTGCAGAACTGTTTTTCCTTTACAGAGAGCCGGGAAGTCTCTGCGGCGTGGAAGCAGGCATCACCTATTACAACAAGACAGCCAGGGTGCGTTACGAAGACAGGAACGAGCTGAACTACACGCTTTCCACCCGTTACCATCATCTGGGACTTGCCGCCTATCTGAACCTCTATCCTTTCAGGGGCAGGAATTCCCTGCATGTTTCTCTGGGCGGAAGAATAGGTGCCAACCTCTCTCCCGACAATCTCTCCTATACGGGAAATCAGGAAGACGAAAAGTTTTCAGCGCTGGGCTATCCGGGTGTGAAAGAGACCGAGCGGCTGCTCAGGGACAAATTGAAAGGCCGTCCTGATGCTGCCCTGGGTGGCGGTATCGGCTATGAATTCCCTTTTGGCATGACGGTCGATCTGCGCTACCACTACAGTCTGACCAACAGCATCAAGACAGAAACCAACACCTACAACTGGGTGGAACAGGACAACCACAACCAGCAGATTGAACTGACTGTGGGTTATATGATCAAAATCAAATAAGAACAGAAAGTCTCTGGTCTGACTAATCTGTCCAACACACATACACATTTTAATATATATAAGAGCCCATGATGAATTCTAACCAACGCAATGTCATCTGCGGCACAGGTGCATTCCTTGTCATTATCATCATCATTCTCAGCCTGCGGCTTTGCGGGCAAGACAGGAAAGAAGTGCCGTCGCCGCAACCGCCACCACCGGCAACAAGCCGTGTTTCACCCCCACATGAGTCCGCCAGAATGGATTCATCAGCCGTCTTCCCCATAGTATGGAAAACGGCAGCAGGAAAACAATCAGGAAAGAAGGTGACAGCCACCCATATTCCTCATCCTACCCAAGAAGCAGCTGTTGAAGAAAAGAAAGAAGAACCGGTTCCTGTGCAGGATAGCCTCGAAGTGCAGCCTTCCAAAGAACCTGGTTTTGTAGAAACCGCCATGAATCCGGCTGAAACCAGCCGCTCCCCAGAACAGGGACTCATCTTCCATCACAAGCGTTATTACCAGCTGCGTATCGGCATGCGCGCCGGTATCGGATACAGTTCCATCGGAAATCTCGCAGCCCTTATCGAAGACGGTACCTTCCGTCCACGCAACACCATGGAAGAGAGCGGTTCGTTAGTTCCTGCGATAGGTGTCTTCGCCCTCTGGCGAAGCGACCGTCTGGGCATAGAGCTGGCTGCAGACTACACATGCCTGTCATCCACCCTGAAGGAGCATAAGGAAATTGACGGAACCGACGAGAAAACCGCCTTCCGCTATCATCTCATCATGCCCCAGGCTTCAGTACGTCTTTACCTGCTGAGCGATTTCTACATGGGTGCCGGTGTCGGTGTGGGCATTCCCATTAATCCGGGCGGCATTGACTTTTCCAGCAACCGTGCTGCAGAATTTGCACCGGCAGACGGACTCACCCGGGAACATCTAAGAGAATCACTCCGGGCACGCCCTCACTTCATGCCCCTGCTGAAAATAGGATATTCATCCTTCAGAAACGGAATCGAAGCCAGCCTCCAATACAGCTACGGCGCCGGGGATCTCATCAGGACGGAAGAGAACCCCTACGGCTATCACAGAGCTACGAACAACAGTCACCTGCTCCAGCTGACAGTCGGCTATACCATACACCTGAACAAAAAGAAATGACGATGAAACATACAGTATTCAATATAACAGTAATTCTCTTTCTGTTTTCCGCCGCCGTCCAGGCACAGTCTCCTGGCGGCGTAGCCGGTCCCGTAAAATGGGCAACTGGCAAGGATAACGGAACAGTACAGCTTTCCGGTACTGGCGGAATGACCTTTGTCGGTGTAGGCAGGATACAGCAGGGGAGCGAGCAGCTGCTCTGGAATGTCAGCACACGTTCCGGCAAGACCGGTCGTGTACAGACCACGGCACGCTCCGCCAACCTTGCCAGAGGAACTTTCATGAACTATACGGGACGTGACACGCTACCGCAGCTGCGCCTGTATTCCTACAGCTGCTCTTCTGCCGACGGAACGCAGGGAACGCTCAGTATCGGTAAAATGACCGGAGAGAAACTTCCTGTCAGAAACCTCAGGGACGGCATGGTGGAATATGCCGTCTATGACCGTGCCCTCACCACCACCGAACGCATGCGAGTGGAAAGTGCCCTTGCCCTGCGCCACGGCATCACCCTTGCCCACTCATACTTCAACTCCAGAGGTGAAATCATCCGCAACCACTACAGGCTCAGGGCATACAACCACCGCATTGCAGGTATCATCGGCGATGCAGTCTCGAAGCTTGACCAGACTACAGGTGAAAGCAGCGAGGAGGAAGCCGTCATCAGGGTATCCACCCGGTCCGTCAGCGAAGGTACGAGCTTTCTCTGGGGCGATGATGCAAGGCTACTTTCCTTTGCTGCAGACAAAGGTAACGGAAAATGGATGCAGCGGCGGTGGGCAGCTTCAATGGTGGGCAGCCAGACGGAACCTCTTGCCCTTACTTTCGATACCCGATGCATCCGCAGTCTCAAGCCGCTCGAAACAGGTGAGGAATACTACCTCGCCGTAGATGAGAGCGGAACGGGCAGATTTCCTGTAGGACAGATACGTTATTACAGGGCCAGGGACAGCCATGCCGACAGCATCGTCTTTGACGGTATAGCAGCCGCTGCCGGAGAAAGCATCTTCACATTACGCATCGCCAAAGACTTCTTTGCGACCGTTGAAACGGAACGTCCCTGCTGCTCCACGGCAGAAAGGGGACGGCTCAGGATACTCCTGACAGGCGGCAGTGCACCATACCGTGTCACGGTCAGCCTTGACGGGACTATCATCAGCAGCCTTTCCACCGAAGACAGCATTCTCACCGTCAAAGACCTGCAGCAGGGGCTGTACGTCCTCACTGCCAGGGACCGTAACGGCAAGACCCTCTCCAGCGAGATCATGGTATCCAATGCCGACATGGCAGACATGCCGGAGCTCCAGGATGTCCAGTTCTCCAAAGGTGCTTCACGCGAGTATCATCTTGAAACACAAGGTAACTACCCCTGCCGCTGGAAGACTCCAAAGGGCAGATACCTGAGCGGAGAGAGCGTCACGCTTGACGGGGACGGAAGATACCTCCTCGAACTGACCGACGGCGAGGGATGTACCACAATCCGCACGCTTGACGTATCTACGGCAGCAGGAGACATCTTCTCACGTTATGACGTTTCTCCCAATCCGACAGAAGACGGCGACGTCTCCGTACGTGTGGAGATGTCCGGATCATTCCCGCTGGAACTGCGTCTTTATTCACCGGACGGTGCCCTGATGCAGACGCAAAAACGCTCGGCAGACACCTACCATGCCACCCGCTTCCATCTGTCCCAGAACGGCATCTATATTCTTGAGATGAAGAGCGGGACCAGCAGGAAGAGCATCAGACTCGTCAGAAAATAAACGGAACCAACCACTATATCAAAGTAGAAAAACATGAAAAGAAACATATTCCTATCCGTTGTGGTTTCAGAAATCATCCTGCTGCTTGCATCCTGCAATGACGGCAGTAAGGGAATCTCCGGCAACCGCATCCAGGACAGCAGAGAGTATTCTGCTGAAGACACCCTCATAAAGAAGACAGCCGGAGACACCATTCTCCCTACCGGGGAGAGGGGCATCCGACCGGAACAGACCGCCGGGAAAAATGCAGCGGCGGATCTACAGAATTTCCGGAAACGTACGGTAAGCAAGTACTTCACCGGTATGGAAGCAGACTCCCTGTCTGTAGGACGTGCGGAACTCAGGGTTCCCCGGGGCAGTATGGACCATGCCAGAATCCTGAGCATTACACCGCTGCGCAAGGGCGAACTTCCCCACCTGCCTGCAGGCATGGTGAACGTGACGGCAGACAGGAGTAATCCTACCATTTCTGCCAGCCGGAAGAACTGTATCGCCGGCTACCGCTTCCTGCCGCACGGAGAGCACTTCGTACATTCGCTGGCAAGCATCACCGTACCCTATGACAGTACCCTCATACCACAGGGATATACAGCCGAGGATATCCATACCTATTTTTATGACGGACTGAAAGACAGGTGGGTAATGCTGCGGCACAAGGCTCTGGACAAGGACAGGGAACTGGTCGTGGCCGAGACATCGCATTTCACCGACGTCATCAACGGCATCATCAAGGTGCCCGAGAATCCCGAGACCCAGAACTATGTGCCAACGGGTATCAGCGAACTCAAGGCAGCCGACCCCGGTGCCGGCATTACGGCCGTGAGCGTTCCATCCGCCAACCAGAGCGGAACAGCATCACTGGGCTATCCGTTTGAACTGCCAGCCGGAAGAGCCGGCATGCAGCCCGGTGTCAGCCTGCAGTACAGTAGCTACGGCGGTTCCTCCTATGCCGGCTACGGCTGGAATCTTCCCCTGCAGAGCATTGACATCGAGACCCGATGGGGCGTGCCACGCTTTGACAGGGAAAGGGAAAGCGAGAGCTACCTGTTCATGGGCAGCAGACTCAACGGTCGCACCTACCGCACGGCCGATGCACCGGCAAGAACGAAGGACAGGCATTTCCGCCCGCTCACCGAGGGCGGTTTCGCCAGGATCATCCGCAGGGGTGATTCCCCGCAGAACTATACCTGGGAAGTAACCTCCAAGGACGGAACGGTATCCTTCTTCGGCGGCAGGGACGGCGTGGTGGATGAAGGTGCCGTGCTGAAAGATGCCCGAGGAAACATCCTGCGCTGGGCGCTCTGCAGAACTCAGGACGCCCACGGCAACACCATATCCTACAGGTATATCAAGAAAGGGAACAACCTCTACCCCGACATCTGCCGCTATACGGGTTACAGGGATGAGGAAGGTCCCTACAGTGTCAGGTTCACATATGCGGCAACCGGACGCAAGGATGCCGTCAGAAACGGGCGCTTGGGCATACTGCAGACAGACGATGCCCTGCTCGAACGCGTGGAAGTGATGTATGACGGGGAACAGCTGCGTGCCTATGCGTTCCATTACAGGGAAGGTGCCTTCTCCAAGACCCTTCTTGACAGCATCGTGCAGAAAGACAGCAGGGACAGGCGCGTGGCGGCACAGGGCTTCAGCTACTACAACGACATTGCGCAGGGTATCTTCTCCGATACCCCCGAAGTCTATACGGCAGAAAAGGACGACTGCGGCAGACTTGTCAGCTACCACATCGGAAACCTTGACGAGAGCATGTCACTCCTCGGCGGCGGCTCTGCCAGGGGAAACACCGTGGGCGGCGGAGTCATGGTCGGAGCCGGCTGGGGACCGGCATCGGTCAATGCAGGAGGTTCCTACTCCTATTCCAAGTCGGACAACGAAGGACGCATTGCCCTCGTTGACATCAACGGAGACGGCATGCCAGACAAGGTCTGGAAAGGTGCAGACGGGAAACTGTATTACAGGCTGAACCAGAACAGGGACCTCAGCCATCCGTCTTTCGGAGAGGAGATGGTCATCAGGGGCATCAGCAGTTTCACCGGAGGAACAACCACCAGCAACACAAGGAATGCGAACGTGGCTGCAGGCTTCGGCCCGGCAAGTGCCGGCTACGCCGTAAGTAAGACCACCGACCAGAGCAAGAACAAGACCTATTTCCTGGATTTCAATGCCGACGGGCTGATAGACATCGCCTGCAACGGTACGGTATATTTCAACCATACAAACGGCAGGGATGTAAGCTTCAGCAGCACGAGCAGCAATACAGGAAATCCCATCACGGGAAATGCGGAGGGCATAGATTCCGCATTCCTGCCCGACTATGATGCCATCAGGGATTCCCTGGAACGGGAATTCCCGCTGCACGATGCCGTGCGCCTATGGCGTGCCCCATACGCAGGAACTGTGAAAGTGACCTCTACGGTCAGCAAGCCGTCAGACCAGGGTGACGGTGTCAGCCTGAGCATGCAGCACAATGACAACGTACTGTGGAAAGACACGCTCCTGCAATCCGGCAGCGTCACGGTACCGGAAAAAAAACTTACCGTCAGACCGGGCGACTTCCTGCTCTTCCGCGTGAATGCCAGATATTCAGGTACGGGGGATGCGGTCGAATGGAATCCGGACATCATCTACACTTCCATTGCGGCAGACACCTATGCCGGAGAGGATTTGAGACATTACCGCTGTTCCTCGGACCACATCGCCGGAGAGATGTCCGCAGCACCGCTTGCCGTGGACGGAACGGTATCCTATGAAGGCAGCTTCAGCAAGCAGAAGACGGGCGATGACCTCACCCTCTCTGTAGTAAGGACGGACAAGACCGGCAAGCAGACGGAAGTAGGAAGCCTCTTCCTGCCTGCCGACACCGTGCTTGCTGGAAATTTCAGGGGCGAATTCCGTTCTCAGGCTGCAGACAGTGCCACGGTGAACTTTATCATCAGGACAAACAGTCCCGTCAACTGGCAGCACATCAGCTGGAATCCCGTGTTCCACAGCGACACCACCAGATACACGCTTGCCCCGCAGCGCCTGATGTTCAACAAGAACATCGCTGCGGCAAGGGATACGCTCATTCACTTCGCAACCCGTGACTCCGTCTGGGGAAACAGGCTGGTTCTTGTTCCCGAGTTCCAGACCGTCCGCTCTTCGGACAAGGACACAGAACCTGCCACCGTCCACCTTACACTGAAGGACGAGACGGGCACGCTGCTTTACCGCAGGGATTATACGATGGCAGACGACAACCGCCTCTGGGGAGACAGTACCGCCGTGGACGGCGACTTCCTCATCCCGCGACTTTCGGCAAGGAAAATACAGGTGAGCTTTTCCGTATCCAATGAACTGGACAACGCTCCGGTCGCCCGGCTGCACATCCTCCGCGACTCCATACTCTACGAGACAGGTGCAGATGGAAGGAAACTGGAGACCGGTCGCCGGGCAGTACCTGTCGGAACCGTTCCCGCATCCGTATTCTCCAGCTTCAACCGCTTCGACTGCGGAATGCTCTACAGGGGATGGGGCCAGTTCGCATGGAACAGCAATGAAAGAGAGGAGCCTGTCAGAATTGCCGAGATGAGAGTACCTGACCATAATGAATACATCAGGGACGGGAAAATCGACGAGGAAGCCGTCGAGAGAAATACGCTCGACATCAGCAAGCAGAAATTCTTTACGATGGCATACATTCCCGAGACGGGAAAGTATGTCAGCGCCACTGATAGTGTCTATACAGAAGGTACGATGATGCGTGCATCGAGACTGGGTGAGGATGAAATAACCGTTGACTCCATCAGCTACTGCACACATGGAGAGGGACTTTCCGCACCCGTACTGATGACCGAATCGAAAAGCACGGGAAAGACCTACTCCCTGGGATTCTCCATGGGAGCCAGCATCGGAGTGAACAGGAGCAGCACCAGACAGGATTCCTATACTACGGTGTCCGTCATGGATCTCAATGGTGACGGATATCCGGACTGGATACGTGATGAGAACGGCAGCGTCAGGGCCCAGCTTACAGGGCAGACCGGAATACCCGGTGACGGGCTGCAATACGATGTGGAATCACCCGCATCCAGCGGCAAATCGGAAAACATAGGTGGGGATGCCGGACTCAGCATGGATCCCGACAGCTACAGCCTTTCCAAATTAGGTGCTCAGCTCAAGCAGGCGAAGGCTTCCTTCGCCAGGAGCATGGCAAGCCTGCAGCAGACGAGAAGGCTGGAAAAGAATGCAGAAGGAGCAAGCTTCAGCGGAAACGTCTCGGAGGGCGCCTGCAGTGCCAGCGGAAATTTCTCAAGCGGCAAATCGGAGACCGTACGCAGCTGGCAGGACATCAACGGAGACGGACTGCCAGACATGGTCTGCAGGGGACAGGTGCGCTACAATCTGGGATATTCCTTCACGGAGACCATGCCGTCGGGAATCAATGACGTGGAACGGAGCTCCAACAGCAACTACGGTGACGGACTGGGTGTATGCGTATCCGTCCTCGGCCTCTTCAACATATCAGCAGGTCAGAACGATACGGGTAGCCTCACTTCCGGCAAGGGTGCTTTCCATGACATCAACGGCGACGGACTGCCTGACTTTGTAGAGCAGGACGGAAACGGCGACCTGAAGGTTATACTGAATACGGGCAGCGGCTTTGCCGCACCTGAGCAGTTGCATAAGAAATCGGAGATTTCCGCCGACCTGGGCTCTTCCGTGGCCACATACGCCAGCACGGCCTATACCATCCGCATACCGCTGCCGTTCGGCTTCGGCATCAATATTACACCGAGCATACAAGGGTCACATAGCGAAAGCATCAATCGCACGACTGCGGCTTTGATGGATATAGACGGCGACGGCTTGCCAGATCTCGTTTACAGCGATAGCGAAAACAGCATGAAGGTGCGCCGCAACCTAACGGGACGTACCAACCTGCTCAAAGGCGTTACCCTGCCTTTCGGCGGGCACGTTGCCGTAGAATACAAGCAGACAGGACCAAGCTATAACATGCCCGGTCGCCGTTGGGTGATGGCATCCGTGGAGACCACGGGTGGCTATGCCGAGAACGGAGCCACCAAGATGCGCAACGAGTTTGAGTATGAAGGTGGCTATCGCGACCGCCGAGAACGTGACTTCTACGGTTTTGAGAAAGTTACTACCAAGCAGATAGACACGCAGAACGACAATGCCGTGTACCGAAGTCATGTGGAAGAGTACGGACACAACCGCCACTTCTACATGCACGACCTTGTCACTGCCGAGACGCTCTACGATGCGGCAGGTAGCAGGCTGCAGGGAACGGAGAATACCTACGAACTCAGACAGCAGGCTGACACGGAGGTATTCTTCCCGGCACTTGTTGCCGTAAAGCAGAGCATTTACGGCAACAGCGGACAGGGCTGCATGAGCACCACCGTGCACAATACCTATGATGCATACGGTAATCTTGCCTCCTACAAGGAAACGGCAACGAACTATGAATTAGATGCCGATATTGCCTATCATGACTTGCAGGCAAGGTATATCGTCTCCGTACCCAAGCACATCGCCGTAAAGGATAAAGGAGGAAAGGTTTACCGCGAACGTTCTACGCAAATCAACGGCAATGGTGACATCACCAACATCACCATGCACAACGGCGATAAACCGTCGGTCTACGATATGACCTACGATGCCTATGGTAATCTTGCAAGTCTCACCAAGCCCGAGAACCATAGGGGACAGCGCATGCGCTACGACTACACTTACGACGATGTGCTCCATGCGCTGGTGACGAGCGTAAAAGACGCCTACGGTTACACCTCTTCCACCGTCTACGACTACAAATGGGCAGTGCCCGTGGAGACTTCCGACCTCAACGGCAACAAGATGCGCTATGCCTACGACGACATGGGACGCCCAAGCACGATTCTCGGTCCGAAGGAGATTGCCGCAGGCAAGCCCTATACCATTAAATTCGAGTATCATCCTGCCGGTCGTTATGCCCGAACTCTGCATTATTCCCCCGAGGGCGACATCGAGACCTATACCTTTGCCGATAGCCTGATGCGCGCCGTGCAGACCAAGCAGACAGGTGTGGTGTGGGCAGGCGGAAGCAATCAAAAGGTATCTATTGTCAGCGGCCGTGCCATTGTCGATGCTTTCGGTCGCACCATAAAAGCATTCTATCCCACCACAGAGAGCTACGGCAGCATCGGTACGTACAACACCGCCACGGGCGACCCGCAGGCAACCACCGAATACGACGTTTACGACCGCACGACAAAGGTTACGCTGCCCGATGGGGCTATGACTACGACGGCATACAGCATCGTTTCCCATGATGGTGAGCCGATGCTTGAAACAAAGGTGACCGATGCGCTCGGACGCAATGCCGAGAGTTACACCGACGAGAAAGGGCGCAACCGTGAGACAATGCAACACGCTTCAGGCGATAACATCACCGTGAAATACGACTACGACGCCGTGGGACAAGTAACCACCGTTCATCATCCCAATGACAAGGTCACAACCTACGAATACGACCTTTTGGGACATAAGCTCAAGGTAAACCACCCTGATGCAGGTGAAGTCAGCTACACTTACGATGCGGCTGGCAATCTCCTGACGAAGCTCACGGCGGAACTCAAGAAGAGCATTTCTGACAAGGCTCCCGTCACCTACACCTACGATTATGAAAGGCTGAGCGAGGTTCTCTATCCGAAGAACCTCTTCAACCGTGTTACCTACACCTATGGCAAACCGGGCGAGAAGTATAATCGTGCAGGCAGACTCGTGCTCGTGGAAGATGCATCGGGCGGCGAGGCGTATTATTACGGCAACCAAGGCGAAGTGGTGAAGACGGTTCGGTCGGTGATGGTCAGCACTGCCGACGTGCGCACCTATGTCTATGGTACTACCTACGACAGTTGGAACCGCGTGCGCACGATGACTTATCCCGATGGAGAAGTCGTAACCTATGCCTATAATGCTGCAGGACAAATTGTTAGTGTCAAATCCAACAAACAAGGAAAGGAGGAAACCATCGTGGAAGAGGTGGGCTATGACAAGGAAGGACATACCGTCTATACCCGCCTGGGCAACGGAACGGAGACCACCTATACCTATGACAGACAGCGTGAACGCCTGCAGGAGATGAACCTCACGGCTGCCGGTGCGGCGGTCATGACCAATAAGTACCGGTATGATGCCGTGGATAACATCCTGGGCATCACCAATGCTATAGACCCTGCGAAGGCTGGCGGTAAGTCCCAGCTGGGCGGTGCCTTCAGCCATACCTATGCCTATGACGAACTGAACCGCCTGATAACGGCAAGCGGCAAAGCAAAGAGTGCATCGTATGAGATGGCGATGACCTTCGGACG
>NZ_QTXV01000081.1:0-11035 GCF_003461825.1 Prevotella sp. AM42-24
ACGAGAAAGCTACAATGGTATAAACGCGGAGCCGCTTACTTGATTGGGTGACAGGTGGGTGAAGGGTGGTGAAGGGTTAAATTTTACCCTTCACCCTCGGAGCCCCAGTGTTTATCGGCATTCCAAAAGAAAAGGTGAAGGGTGAAGGCAAAACGTCGTATCAGATTTCAAAATTCCGGTCTCCCTGTTTTCCGAGAGCGAAATGACTGGTTTTCAGTTGTGAAGCTCAGAGTTATGATTTTACTTGCCTAAGGCACATTTGTGCCCTCAGCCAGGGCACAAATGTGCCATAGTAAGTTAAAACGCTATCTCTGAGTTCCAGCATTCTATCTCTGAGCTTTACCCTCTCTGTCTGAGCCTTTTTCTATGAATTATAAATAACTTAAAAATAAAAGAAAGTATGAAGAATATTCCACATTGTGTAGTTTGCCCTATGGTATCCTGCACACGTAGCAACACTTGTGCCCGTTATGCGCAGTATGTCAAGGCGCTTGCCAATGCTGACACCTTTGAGGTGCTCAATGTGAAGCATCTGGTGAGTGAAGGCGAGAAGTGTCCCTATCATCTTGTAGCAGAAAAGCAAGTATGGGCGAGGGGATTCCTGCGCATCTACAATACCATCCCATCGGGCAGAACCCGTTATTTCTATTCCCATACGCCTTATACCCGTCGCAGGTTTTATAAGGCAAGGAGTGGCGAGATAGACATTCCTCCTTACATACAGGAACGCCTTCTCTCCATCTTTCGGGAGCACGGTGCTGATATGAGCATCGGCTTCGACCGTTATGAAGAGAAGGAGGTTCTGGTGGAAAAATAAGAATCCCATGGATGTTCAGTTCAAAGGCAGCCCTGATATAAATGTAGAAGTACACAAAAAAAGTCCCCGATGCATCACGCACCAGGGACTTCAAAATTTTAATTTTAATCTATGAAGTACAATCCGTGTTAGAACACGGCTGTTTGTAAATTCGATTTGATTTTATTCAGGCAGGCATTTAACTTGCCGTATGTTTTTTCACCAGCAGTTTTTACTCCACTGGTATATTGTCGCATGAGTGAAGGATTAATGCCAGCACGTCGAGCGATATCTGTGGCGTTGAGAAATGAAAATAGAACTTTATTTCTCCGAGTATGACTATAATCAGTTCTTTGGTTGATGATGTTGTATGTTCATTTACCTTACTTTATGATGAAAACTACCTCCCTCATTGGATTTTACCAAAGGGGGAGGTTAGTTCTTTAGATGATTTTGTATTTTATGATTTCTGCATGATATGTTTTACAGGGCTTCGTCTTCATCGTCCCAATCAGAACTTGAGCTTCCAAAGCCGCTATTATCGATTCCTATTGTTACATCATCGTTGCTTGGTGTATCCTTTGAACTGACGGCTGCACCGCTCTGCGGCGCAGGAATCATCAGTTCCTCCAAGTCAACAAAAACAACCCTTGTTGTTGGTTTTATATATTTCTTTTGTATCATTAATTCTGCGTTTATCTATTACTTGATTACTTTTTTACCATTCACGATATAGATGCCTTTTGGCAGATGGTTCCATGCAGCCTCTGAGTCGCCTACTTTCTGTCCGTTGAGCGAATAGATGCCATTGGCGAATTTTTCGGCAGGAGTGATACCTTCATCATTGTTCATGATATCCTCTATGCTTGTCGGCTCGCTGATGCCGTCGATGAAGAGGGCAAACTGTGGCTTGGCTGCAGAAGATTCTGTGGTGCTGTAGCGGAACCAGCAGCGGAAACCTTTCGAGGCACCACCGCCTGTTTTATATTTCAAGACGGGCTTGTTGGTGGTCTTGTCTGCTGTCATGATATAGGCATCTGTCATAGGCGAATGTCCTGGGAGTAAGGTGTTCTTGCCGCTTGTTGCATCCTTGGTGTAGTTGCGTGTCAGCATACCGTAGGCTGTCATCTTGCCGCCGTTCACCTCAGCATTGGTCTCCTGACCCTTGATGACATAAGAGTAGGCTTTCTGGGTGCCATCAATATTGGATTGGGTCATGCCCTTGAAGTCCCAGTGGTTGAAGTTGCCTTCTTGCTTGGTCTTGGCAAAGCCTTCGCCTTCTATCATCGTGATGTCGTCGATGCTGTAGTAGGCATTGTCAGGACCGCCGATGGTCTTGGTCTGATAAGTCATGCCGTTATCAGCACAGTTGAAGAGATAAGCCGTGTATTCGTCGGTATTCTTTGGCGCCTCATAGCCTTCATCATTTATCTTGATGAGATAAGGGGTCATCGGCTTGAGCCAGTAGTTATAAGATGTTCCGTCAGGAGCGGTCACCTTGGTACTATTGCTTATGGTCTTGAAACGTATCTGGGATGCGGTGAGTGTGCTGAGCTCGGCAATCTGTGCATTCTCTCCGAAGGCACCCTTGAACTGCTCTTGGGTCAGACCCACAGGAAGGATGATGGTGTTCCAGCTGTTCTTGGTGAACGTGCGGTGGAGCAACAGCTTCTTACGTATGTCGCCATGACTCTTATACTTGTGTATAGTCTGGTCGAGATAGTCGAGGTTCTCATCGTTCTCGTTGAGGATGAGGAAAGGCTCGTTTCTCTCCTGTCCTCCATAGAGCAGACGGAAGTTGTCGAAGGCTGTGAAGTCTTTCGAATAAGAGCGTGTGCCATTGTAAGCCGTCTCGTATGTCGTCTGCTGTGGAATGTTCACACCGAAGGTAACTGTAGCAGGTGCAGAGGGAGATGCACTCTCTACATAGAAGAGCACCTGCGATGTACTTTCCTTCACATGGTTGGGTTGCACATGCTCGTCGTTCATGTCAACAGCTGCATTATACATCGGACTTGCCTGGTCGTAAGGCCAGTAAGCATCTTTGGCATTCAGAATCTGCAGGTTCTTTTGAAGATATTCGTCTGTAATCTTTCTCAAGTCGCATTTGAACTCATTTTCCGCCTTAGCATTTCCTTCTTTCACCGTAGCATAGAGATATGCGTTGATGGTGGTAAGGCCCTGGCAACGAACGATATACCAGCCTGGACTGTCAATCGTTATGCTCTGATACATACGACCGTAGCCTCTATTCTGGACGGTGGCGCACATGTAGCGGCTATGGTTGGCACAGAAGTTATTGTTGGTGCGACCTCTGTTTATGGTATCGTTGAAGTTCCATAGCTCATCTGCTCCGGAGTTGTAAATATTCGCTTCTAAATTGGTTTTATAGTTGCCGTCGTAACCAATGCGCAGCTTGGCATTGTTGTACTCTTTTGAAGCATTACTCAGTGTCTCGTCTATATTCCAGTTCTTCAATCCATCATTGTGTCTTGAGAAGTCGGGATCTGCCAACACAGCACTCAGGTCTATCGTCTCTTTGAGCGCACTCTGCTGGCTATTGAGCATGAACAGATAGTCGTGTGCGGTAATCAGTTTCCAGATGGCATAGTTGCCGCTCTGTTCTGGTGTCTCGGTCATCTTTACCATCTCGTATCTGTCGGAGAAATCTGTTATGTAAGTTCTTTTACCGCTTTTATCTACCGTGCTGTAGAGATAGTGCTGCTTGTCATCTTCTTTTATGGCTTTTGTATCGCCTTTGATATAGCCGCTGCTTGCAGTCATATAATAGGTTGCCTCCTTGGTCTTACTTGGATCGTTTACCTCAGCATATCCAAGACCCGTTTTGAGGTTTACATTCATGTGAAGCGCCAGGCGATATTCGCCAGTGGTGCCAGTAGGGATAAACTGCCAGCGGGCATACTCAGGATTATATTTCTTGCCGTTATCTCCTGTTGAATAGATTGGCTTGTCTGTATATACGCCAGCCATTTTCTCTGACAGACCATTATCATTATTATATGTGCCATATCGTATGGTCGCATAAGCCAAGAAAGGATCTACTCCATCTTCATTGCTGTGAATAGAGCGTGAGATGAAAAATGTAGGGTTCACATCGTCTGGAGCATCGGCATAGGTATAGTTCTCCGACCCTGTATTGGTGTCATAATAGCCTTTGCCTGATGCATCGTCGGTCAGCTGAAGGTTGCCTTCGTTATCAAGCACATAAGCATCGTTCTCATACTTAAACTTGGCGAAGGTTCCTGCTTTTCCTTCTTTGTAAGGAATGGTATAGCCGTGCTTTTGTGAGGAAATTGTAAGAGCATCTTTTGAAAGCGTGATTGTGACATCATCCAAACTGGCAATGGTTGTCGTTTTTTTGTTTATCTGGTCTGGTGCCTTGCCCCATGTCCGGTCAATATTGAATGTTTTTGAACTCTTGGTGAAATAAACATGAACCATGTTTTCACCATTTTGGCTCCATGTTTCAATATTTGTTCCTATTGACAGGATGTTTGCTGCGTTAACATTATTAGGACATGAGTTCAGGTTAAGTTTGATAACAATCTTGTCGCCTTTGTCAAAATCAACGTCCAATGCTTCCGACTTGAACTTCTTTCCGTTGGGTATAAATGGGGCTTTGCTGCTTGCCGTGTAGTAAGCATTGTCGGAGGTGTCTTCTGTTTTCTTAACCTTGATGTCTGTTGTTGTTCCGCCGCTCTTTACTATTTGTATCGATTTATAGATAGCGTGGCTTCTGTTGTTTCCTTCTTGGCTTCCAAAATAAAATGGTTTTGGTGTTGTTAGGACAGGAAATTTTTGCTCGCTATTAGTATAGCTCTCCTCTCCTTTTTCGCTGCTTACGGTTTCTCCAGTCTTCTCTGGATAGCGAACGTAGCTGCCTTGTGTTTCTTTGGTGTCATTTCTACTTTGCAGCCAGAAGGGACAAGGTGTATCGCTGAGCGTGGCACTTGCGCCCCAGTAGCCACCAAAGGTAAGAAACTTGCCCGTGCCCTTGTTGTAGAGCAAGAACATGTTCTTAGCTTGACCATTAAACAGGGCATCTTTCATTGAGCTTGGCTTTTCGCCGTTTGTGACAAACTGAGTGTAGTTTTCCTTGGTCACTTCCTGTCCTTTCAGTTTTTCCAATGTACTTGCAATCTGGGTAGTCTGCGCTTTAGTAGCGACACAATACCCCCCCATAGCTAAAAATGCTATGGTAAAAAACAATACTGTTGATTTTCTTTTACTAAAAATATTCTTATGCTTCATATTGTAAATAAGAAATGCGATGATCCGATTTGGAACCACCGTTATAATAGTTGGTTTTATTTAATTAATTGAAATAATGCTACTTCTGAATACTATCATCCTATACAATTGAATGTATTTTTTTATTGTTAATACCGTGATATATATATTGTTATCCGGCAACTTTAATCTTTTTGCAAAGTTATAAATTATTTGTAAAATATACAATCATTATACGTTGTTTTTAAAATTCTTTAACGTAACGTTTTGCGTAAAATAGTATGTATAGTTTTAAAGTACATAAAAAAGTCCCCGATGCATCTCGCACCGAGGACTTCAAGAGTTCAATTTTAATCTATGAAGTACAATCCGTGTTAGAACACGGCTGTTTGTAAATTCGATTTATATCATCTTTATTTCTTATCCGCATCTATGAGGGCAAGCAGATGCTCTACTGCCACTTCTTGCGGGATATTCTTCTCTATGCAAACCTGCTTGCGGTAGAGGCTTACTTTGTTTGGACCGGCGCCCACATAACCATAGTCGGCATCTGCCATTTCGCCAGGACCATTCACGATGCAGCCCATGATGCCAATCTTTAGACCCTTCAGGTGCTTGGTGGCCTCCTTGATCTTGGCAATGGTTTCGCGGAGATCGTAGAGGGTTCTTCCGCAACCAGGACAACTGATATACTCGGTCTTGCTGGTACGCAGACGAGCTGCCTGAAGTATTCCAAAAGCAGTCTCATCAATGGTCTGGGCAGGGATGTCGCCATTGTTCATCAACCAGATACCATCGGTCAGACCATCTATCATCAGCGCACCCATGTCGGCAGCAGCCTCCAACTGGAAGTCGCTCTTCTCTTCCTTGCTGTGCTGGTACATCTGCGCAAAGACAACAGGGTTCTTCAAGCCGGCATTCATCATCTCATGAACCAAGGCGCGCTGGTCGCCCAAACGGTTCTGGTGATTGCTGACGCAGATGACTACCACTTCCGGATGATTCTTCAAGCAAGCGATGTATTCTTCGGCAGGAGTACCAAACTGGAGCGTGAGGAACTTGATGTCTGCCTTGATGCTGGCGATGAACGGCATAGCCATAGCAGGGAAGATAGGATAGAGTTTGGCACCCGTAGTCTCTGGCTTGCAGTTGAGGGTCTCATAGACATTGTAATCTACGATATAGCTCTGTCCCGGCACAAACTGCTTAGGCATCTTTCCACCTATATAGATATAGTCGGGTTGGGCATCCTTATTCTCACAAATCGTGCTCTCGCCATTGATACGGTTGCTGATGACTACAGGCACCTGAGTGCCACCGATATTGCCCACAGCCTCGGTTTCCCGGCGAGTAGGGTGCAACCAGTCGAAAGAAGGACAAACCGTAGCAGGAATCATCAGCTGCCCCTGTTTCTTTCCGATATAATCCACCAGATGGCGGGCTACAGGAATCTCAGCCGCAGGTTCCTCGCTCAGACTTACTCTCACGGTATCACCGATGCCATCAGCCAGAAGCGCACCGATGCCCACGGCACTCTTGATTCTTCCATCTTCACCTTCGCCGGCTTCGGTAACGCCCAGGTGAAGAGGGTAGTTCATTCCTTCCTTCTCCATCTCATCCACTAAGAGACGCATAGAGCGCACCATCACCACGGTATTGGATGACTTGATACTGATGACTACATCGTGGAAATTCTCTTTCTTGCAGATGCGAAGAAACTCCATGCAACTCTCTACGATGCCTTCCGGAGTATCGCCATAGCGATTGCGGATGCGGTCGGAGAGCGAACCATGGTTTACGCCGATGCGGATAGCAGTATGGTTCTCCTTGCAGATATTGAGGAAAGGAACGAATCGTTCCTCAATCTTCTGGAGTTCGTGGGCATATTCCTCGTCGGTATATTCCTGCTTGATAAACTTGCGGGCAGGATCCACGTAGTTGCCTGGGTTGATACGCACCTTTTCGCAATAGAGTGCAGCCACATCAGCCACATTCGGATTGAAGTGGATGTCAGCCACGAGCGGAGTGGTGAAACCATCGGCACGGATTCCCGCATTGATATTCTTCATGTTTTCAGCCTCGCGGGAGCCCTGGGTGGTAAAGCGCACCAGTTCGCCACCAGCCTTGATGATTTCCTCTGCCTGACGTACACAAGCCTCGGTATCATTGGTATTGGTAGTGGTCATCGACTGGATGCGGATAGGATTGTTACCGCCTAAGTCAAGTCCTCCGACATGGGCAACAGAAGAAGTGCGTCGGGTATAATTGAATAAATCTACCATAATGTATAAGATGAGATATGCCCCAGGGAAGGGGCATATCAGGATATATTAGTTACATTTATAATCGTATTTGATTTCATGCAGCTCCTTGTTGGCCTTCTCGATCTTTGCATCCAGACCTGCCTTCCATGCCTGCACCTTCTCTGCCACTTCCTCGTCTCCCAATGCAATCATCTCTGCAGCCAGGATAGCTGCGTTCTGAGCTGCGTTGACACCTACTGTGGCGATAGGAATGCCAGGAGGCATCTGAATGATACTGAGCATGGCATCCAGACCATCGAGCATACCCTTGATAGGCACACCGATAACTGGCAGCGGTGTTTCTGCTGCTATCACGCCAGGAAGGGCAGCAGCCATACCTGCAGCGGCGATGATAACCTTCACACCACGGTCTTTAGCTCCTTTGGCAAATGCTGCTACTGCATCTGGAGTGCGGTGAGCAGAGAGGGCATTTACCTCAAAAGGAATCTGGTTGTCATTCAACCACTTACATGCTTTTTCCATAACAGGCAGGTCACTGGTACTGCCCATGATAATGCTAACTAATGGTTTCATTTGCTTTTATATTTAATATTAATGATTTTTTGTTCTATCATCTAATGAATGCTCACCTTACTTATATAATAAAGAGAGCGCACACTACTCCAACGAGAAATCCGGCTACCACCTGCGCCAACGTATGCTGACGGAGAATCATGCGGGCTGTACCCACCATGCCTGCCAGCAGGATGACGAATGCCAGCCACCAGATAGGATTGAAGGAAAAGGCAATCGAATAGACTACCAGTCCTCCTGCTACTCCTCCGATGGCTGCCGTGTGGGTGGAGATCTTCCACCATACATTGATGAGTGCGCATACCATCTGTATCACCAATGCCGCTACCAGGATAATGCTGATTACTCTCGGCGTGTTGCGGTATTCCATCAGAAAGAAACAGCCAAAATAGCACAGGATTGATATCAGGTAGGGTACGATGCGGCGCTCTTTCCTGCCCAATTCCTTGGAGGTCCATCCCTGAAACCTGCGGTATAGGTGTATCAGCAGGGAGGGCATGAGGATGGTGGAGATATACACCGTGAGCAGCATCGGCAACTTATATGCCAATGGCAGCAGCGACATATAGCTGAACAGAAAAAGAGCCACCAGTCCTACCAATGGCAGGTAGAAAGGGGTGAAGATCATGCTCATGATGCGTGCCGCCAATATGATATTTTTCTCTTTCATAACAAACTATGTTGTATGTAACCTTTTGTATATTTTCCTGAATTTATTTTCTCAATCGTGCTACCGGGATGCCCAACTGCTCTCTGTATTTAGCCACGGTGCGTCGTGCAATAGGGAATCCCTTTTCCTTCATGACCTTGGAAATAGCATCATCGCTGAGAGGTTTCTTCTTATCCTCGTTTTCGATGAGATGCTGGAGGGCAATCTTGATCTTGCGTGTTGACAGTTCCTCGCCGTCTTCGGTGGTATAGCTGTCTGTAAAGAAGAACTTGAGTGGGAATATGCCCCATTTGGTCTGTACATATTTCTCGATTCTTACTCGTGAAATGGTACTGATGTCAAGTTTCGTTCTTTCTGCTACATCCTTGAGAATCATCGGCTTGAGGTCAGCCTCGTCACCATCCAGGAAGAACTGCCTCTGGATGTCGATGATAGCCTTCATAGTGATGATGAGCGTATGTCGGCGCTGCTTGATGGCTTCGATAAAGCCTTGGGCCTTATCTACTTTCTCCTTGGCATAGAGCAGGGCTTCCTTGTCTTTCCGGCTCATCTGATCCTTGTGCTTTTTGTAGGTTTCTATCATGTCGGTGAAGGAAGGAGATACAGTCAGCTCTGGCATATTGCCTCGGTTGAGCGTGAATGTAATGGTTCCGTCATCGGCTGTATCTACGATGAAGTCGGGGTTGATCTGCTGCATGTTTCGTCCGTCAGTCTCGCCAAGCGATGCGCCCGGCTTAGGATTCAACTTGCGTATCTCGTCCTTGAGTGTCTCCAACTGGGTTTCGTTGAGTTCCAGTCCAGACTTGATTTTATCCCAGTGTTTCTTGGTAAATTCGTCGAAATAATCCTCGAATACTTCCTCCATGGTTTTGCGCAGCACTCCCTTAGGCAGTCTTTTTACCTGCAGCAGCAAGCATTCCTGTAGGCTTCTTCCGCCCACACCGGCAGGATCGAACGACTGGAGTTTGTGGAGCACATGCTCAATTTCCTTTTCGCTTACATCAATATTATGGTAGATGATGAGCTCATCGCAGATGCTGTCCAGGTCTTTGCGGAGCAATCCGTCTTCATCCAGCGAACCAATCAGATACTCCATGATTTGCTTTTCTTTATCCGTGAGTATCTGCATGTCCATCTGTTCCTTCAACTTATCGTAGAAGGAAGTTGTATCGCCATAAACCATTTCCTCGTAGTCGGCGTTCTGCGTATTATATCTGTCAGTATTGTAGTCGGGCATCTGGTCGTCTTTTCCGATACTTTCCAATGCCTGATCCAGTTCGTCCTTTCTTTCTTCTTTTTCCGACTGTGCTTCGTAGGCATCGTCTCCAAATTCATCGTCATTACTGTTGTCAGAATCATCCAGAGCCGAACGGTCTTCGTTGCCCTCTCCCATGAGTGCATCGTCCGGATTCTCAGTTTCCAAGGCAGGATTATCATCCAGTTCGGCATTGATATTATCCTCCAGTTCGTTGAGCGGCATTTCCAGCATCTTCACCTGCAACATCTGTTGGGCGGAGAGTCGCTGGAGCTGTTGTAGTTTCTGCTCCTGTGTCTGAATGAGTTTTTGAGTCATGTTTCGTGTCTTTTAAATAAGTTCTTTCCAAGTTACTTAAAAAGTTATATCTTCTTATTAGAAGTATTTTTCCTATCTTACTTGAAGTATTCTTTCAGTTCCAATGCCAGTTTGTAGAGTTTATCAGGATTTCCGTTTCCATATCGCTGCCAGATTTTGCTGCATGCGTCTATCAGATGGCTGATCACCACATCGTTTCTGTTGAGATATGGGTCGCAAATCTGGAACACATTCATGGCCTCTACTATCACCTTCGTGCTGGTTTTGATGAGTTTGGCAAGATCAATGATTTCTGGTGTTTCCGGCACCATGGTGATTGGTGTGAGTTGGAAATAAAGATCGAGGATGATGATCAGCTTGACGGGAGTGAGCGAAGGTTCGGCTTCGATAGGTTCCCAGTCGTGTTCGAATGATTCCCTGATGGAAACCCCCTGATAGAATTGTGTTGCATTTCCACATCCTTCCATTTTCTTGAGCAAATGGATATCACGAGCCAACTTTTTAGGGTTGTCTCCATATTTATCCCAAAGCCTCTTGATGCGTGGGGTGACCATTCTGAGTTTGAACATCTGTTCGTGGAGAACTTCTGGGGCAATATGCAGCTCCAGAGCCAGATTGACCATGCCTTTCGAATAGAGAGGTTTAACGCCCATTGGCTTTTTCTGGTATAATTGCAATAGCAAAAGCCAGTATTCATCTTTCCAAAGAGGATGTTTAGCCATATTACAACACTTTTCTGCAAAAGTACGACTTTTCATCGGTAATACAAAATAAAAATTGGAATTTTTTCCAAAAGAAAGGGAGAAAAATGAGAAATGAGAAATTAGAAATGAGAAATAAGAAATGAGGGCGGTTGGAGATAAAAAGAAGAGGGTGTGTCATAAGTCTGTGACGCACCCTTTTTTTTT
>NZ_QTXV01000082.1:0-9504 GCF_003461825.1 Prevotella sp. AM42-24
ATAATTTTATTGTTGAACCCTTTAAAGCAAATTTGATTATGACAGATTATTCAATTATCAGTGAGAATGACAAGCAGTTTACAGACGAGTTTTCTCGTTTCGTTAATGGCAAGATGAGCAGTGCAAAGAAGACAGGCATTGAGCTTGCCAATGACCACCGTTTCTTGGTTCAAGAGAAATTCAAGGTCGCAATGTACTTCATCGAGCAGTTGGCAGCCAACTATCAAAAGGGCTATTATGACCCACGTGATGAGTGGGCTTGCAAGTTGGCGGATGAAACTATCAAGCATCTTAGTGAGAAAGAACTTTATTATCCAACCATTTAAAGTAATGAATTATGGCAAATTGGGCAAGAACAGACTATCGTATTGAGGGTAATCAAAAAGACCTTCAGGAAATAAATAACCTCTGCAAGGCGTTCGACAATAGCGAACGCCCTGTAATGGAGGATGGTGCGTCAAAGGATTGGGAAGGTAATATTATATTGGCTCTTGGCATAGAAAAGGGTGAAAGTTACCTTCGTGGATTTATCCAGTCCTGCGAATTGTCGGATGGTCTTCTTTGCATCGAGGCACAGGAGGCTTGGGGTGCAACAGATTTCAGGCATCTTCTTGAAAAACACTATAATGGTATGAAAGTGTACTACATTGTTGAGGAAGATGGATGTGAAGTTTATGCCACAAATGACATTGACGGCAAATACTTTGCCTACCATTTCATTGTGGCTTCTTGTATAGAAGGAGAGGATGAATACGAGGAGTTCAAGTCGGAAGAGGAAGCTTTGGCATACGCCGCTGTTCGTATTAAACGTGATACTGTTACTATTGCTGATATTGATAAGTGGAACGAAGAACACGAATATGATGATGATTACATAAGCATACACGAGTTTAAATTTGTGGCATAGAATAAACGAGGGGTTACCCCCTTACAATCAAAATTGAATATGGCAAGATTAAGATTGGAATACAAATCAGAACCCGAAAAAGGTGAACCTTTTATAAAAGCTGAGGGCTATATTGAGGTAATGTATAATTCAGAACTTGAAGAAATGAAAGCAAAACTTTTAGCTTTAGGAATAAAATCTAAAGACATGAAAGTGTATTGGATAGAACAAATGAATAATTTATAGGTAACGGAGAGCTTAACCACCTCTCCTCAACACGAGTTTAAATTTGTGGCATAATAAATGATGCTCTTGCTTCTATTTAAAAGCAAGAGCATTTTTTCGGGCTGCTTCCTCATCGGTCGCAGCCATCAGGCGAACCATTCAGCTTCACCTGCAAAGCGGTATCTCCGATGGTTTTCCGATTTTTATTATGATATTCTTATCTAATCAAACGTGATCTTATTATCAATACCTTTTTGGATAGAAGGTGATTTCCATCTTCCACCAGAGCGTGGCTGATATATTCCTTACTATATCCTATTTCTTCTTCGCTGAACTTCTTGAAGATGGCAGTAACACTGCCAAAGTAGAAGTTCTTATGAGTGGTTAGGAAATGCACATGTATAATCTTACAACTTTTTCTTACCATCTATATATCAATTCATTAATTAATAATACTATATATTCTTTATAACGTGTATATGGAATATTTATTGTGCTTTTATTATTTTTATATCTATATTTCTGTTTCCGTTTCTTGTGTTCAACCTCAATTTTTTTAGCATAGGTTGTGCCGTTAACCATCATCATAGCTTTTTAACGTGCAAAGGTATGGCAGCCCAGGCAGACACCAAACACCAGTCGATGCTCTCCCTATCGGCGAAGATTTTTTGCAGCAGACTTCCGCAATCAGAGATTGGGAATTCTACAAAAATTCTCTACCGATTGTTTGGCTTACTGCCTTATTGGGCTGCCATCTTATAAAGCACGTAAAAAGGCTTAGGTGATGACGGTTATGCCGGAATGATTCTAAAAAAAATCTCGGATTGAACGAAACGGAAAGTCCTTAAAAAGGCAGATGAATCAGGAAATCCAGAATAATTTTATTGTTGAACCCTTTAAAAGCAAAATTGATTATGGGAAAGATTTTGAATTTTTACAAGAAAATGAGTGTAGAAGATGCTATTTGCGTTTTCTGTCTATTAGGTTTTGCATTGATGATGTTTGCCATAGCTGGTATCTTCGGTCGTTTCTTAGCAGAGTGGATTTCGGTATGGCTCTTCTTCTCTGGTGTGGTTGTGTCTGCTGTAGCTGTTATTATTATGTTCGGCAAAAATGACTGCTTTATACATGATATAGCAACAGACAACAACTAAAAGGTAACTAACGGAACGGCTAACCACCGTTCCATAACTAACATATTATGGAACATACTGATTTTTACATGATGTACAAGGCAATAAGGGACAAGGAAGTTGTTGCGCTTAAAAATGCCTTGCAGAAATTTCCTAATCATCAATATGAATGGGATGAAAACGACGAACCACGTCCACGAATTGTGGCGAGTCCGAAACATAGTGATTATACAAGCGATTATGAGGTGTGTAGGATTACAGAAAATCTTGGCTATGATTGTGGCATTTTTATTAAAGATTTGGAAAGTGGAGAAGTTGTTGAAACAGGCTATGCTTTTCTTGAATTTGGCTCAATAGACAGCCTTCTTGATGAATTGCCAGAGATTACAGAGTAATAAGAAAAAAAGAAAGAAGCAGAAGATATGGCTGTGTCCTTTATCCTACTTCTTTCTTTTTATTTTAATGTTCTGAGAGGGCTTCTTCTCTTGGTACATTTCTCGCAACAAAACTGAAAGAACATTTAGTCGTTTCTTTGGAACATTTATCACCAACTTTTTCTGCTGCAACACAAAAATCCAATAAGGTTATACTCTTGTTTGGATATTCAGCAACTAAAGCCTGTAGCTGCTCATAATACCAAAATGCCTTCTTTCCATTGTACACGACAACAAGATTGGCGTTACACTCTAAAGCTGCTCTGCAAACATCTTGTTTGAATATCTCCATTCCATCCATAATGCCGTTTTTAGAGATTGAATACTTTTCCCACATCACCTTTCTTTGGCTTCTTTACCTGTATTGTTCCGTGAAGTTCTTCGTACTTCTTTATGACAATATCCAAACCAAGGTCAATGATAGAATTGATTGTAAGTCCTTCCGTTTTTGCAATAGCACGTATCTTGTTCAAGCTATCAGCATTAACTATTGTGCAGATATGTTGCTTGACTGGCTGATGTCTGTTACCTTTGCTTTTTTGTGATTGCTTTGGAGGCTCAGAAGTATGGCTTTCCTCATTGGCTTGCTCATGTTCGATGGACATATTCTCTTCATTTCCTGAAAGACCAGAGATGAGTTTATCCATGGCATTCATATTTATTTCCTTTCCCATTTTTTGTTACTGATTTGTATTGTTGTCGCTTATTGCTGAATCTACAAGCCCTTCAACTTCTTCTACATTCCAGTAGCCATCATTGTCGATGTCGGTGTATTCGCTCTTGAAGTCGGCAAGTAATTCACTTAGCGTATTTAATTGTTCTTGTGTCATAACTTAACATTTTAAGGAGAGAACTATTTCATTCTCTCCAAAATCTCGTCTGTAAATGCCTGATAGTCGATAGCTCCATTGCTCTTTGGGTCATACTCAACTATGTTTGTAGCTTCCAATGGTGCTTGGGCGATAGTCACGTTCTTGCGAATTTTAGTCGTGAATATTTTTTCTCCCAAATTATTGCGAAGACGCTCCTCGATACCCTTGCTGAGATTGGTTGATTCCCATCGTGTGATGAGAATACCCAATATTTCAATTTTAGGGTTCAGATACTTCTTCAACTGACCTATAAAGTCTGAAATCATCTTCAATCCGTTGAATGGTAGTATTTCTGCAACCAATGGGATAATCACATAATCAGATGCCGTAATGGCATTGAATGTCATAAGACCAAGGGAAGGTGGACAATCCATAATGATATAATCGTACTTGTCCTTGTAATCTTCTAAAAGATTGGCAAGGATTCTTTCTCTGGCTATTTTTGAAGCCATTTCAAAATCTGCCTGAGCAAGTTCAAGGGATGCAGGAACTAAATCCAACTCTGCCTTCTCATTAACTCTATATATAGGGAGTGCAGTGGATTTTTTCATTGCATCATATATTGATGCAGAAACCTCTCCCTTAATGAGTGAACTTGTCAAGTTTGCCTGTGCATCGAGGTCGATGACAAGAACCTTGTACCCCTTAGTGGCAAGAATTGAACCCACACTTGCCGTTGTGGTTGTTTTACCGACACCACCCTTGTGGTTAGCGATAGAAATAATCTTTGCTTGTTTCATATTACCTTATTTATATATTGTTATATTGCCGTATTGTAGTATTTCCTTAAATACGACTGCAAAGATATAAATATTTTCTTAAATATAGAAATATTTCTATAAAAAACTTGCGTATTTCATTAATTTTTTGTATCTTTGCAGTGTAATTAATTAATAAAACAATATATTAAGGTATGAAGCATTTGATATTGACATCAGCATTGTTCTTGACTGCAACATTAGGATTTGCTCAGAACATTACAGAACCAGAGTATAAAGGACAGGTAGCTGTCATTAACGCAGACAGCACTACAACGCTTCTCCAGAAGGAAACTGGAGAACACAAGGCAAAGTCTTCGGCTTTCGCCCTGGTTCCAATTCCAGGAGCTTCCCTTCTTGACAGAACAAAAGCTTACCTCACTGTGAAGGGAGTAGAAAGCCCTAACAAGATTTCCTCCAAGAAGTTTTCCCTCATCATCCGTGTGAAGGACAACAGCGAAGAGCCAAAGAACGCCTTCGGTATCTTCAAGTTTGAAACCAAGAAGAAGGAACGCAGATTCAAGATGGCAGACATCGGCTTCGGAAGCGCATCGGCTACCACCAATTTCACCACCGTGGATTATGAGGTGAAGAAGTATGGATCTTCATCATACCTCGTAACTCTCCATGACCTGCCTGCAGGAGAATATGGAGTGGTGGCTAACGGTTTTGACAGTATCGCCACATTCTCAGTGAAGTAGAAATCATTTTGTAGAACCAGTTAAAGTTTATGATATGGGAACAGTATTTTTATGGTTATTCATGGCATGGCTCTTCAAGGGCTTCGGTAAGGCTATGACACATTCAGGTGGCAAGAAACGCAAGGAAAGCTGGGATGGACTCAGCTACGAACAGAAGGCATGGCTGCATGACAAACATAATGGGCGATAAGCCATTGTGTAACTGCGTCAAGGATAAATAGTGAAATTGACATATTGAAAGAAACATCAATCATTAAGCATTTCAGTAGTGCTATTATCCCTCTGTGCGTGAGCATCGAGGGGTTCTTTTAGGGGTGTTCAAAGGGCTGCTTGGTGATATAATTAAGTGGTTGGTTGAAATGGGGTTCGATTCCCTGCACTCCACACAACTATAATCAAATTTGAAGTTTTAAAGGTGGATTGTCATAGGTTCATCCAAGTATGGCGGTTGTTGTTCGTGAGAATGATGACCGTTTTTCTTTTGTATTAATCCACCTCGAAGCAGAGCTTCTTCTTGATATTGTAGATTTCTTTATCTGTAAATTTTCCACATAGTCGCTCCAGTAGTGGCACAAGTGTTTGGGAACGAGGAATATACTCTGTATATATCTCTACTGCTATATCACACTTAGCTAAATAGTATGACATAAGCCCTAAAACATCCTTTTCTGTTGTACCAGTTGGATTGAACAAAGGAAAGGCAACCGATGTGATTCCTTTCTCCTGATATGTGGCAAGAAATTTAGCCAAGCCTAACTCCATATATCTATATATTTCTTCGCCATGTTGCAGAACAGGAAATATTAATATCTTGCGCTTCGATGGGGAATTGTATATCCAGAGTTTGCCGGGGGCAAGAAGACCTTGTTCACATATCCATTTGTAACGCTCAAACATATAAGGATAGCGTCTTCTGAATATTGACGCTATCCCTTCATCCATCGTTCCTTCACAATTGACAGGAACCACAATAGTTTGGCATGTACTAAACTGAATATCTCCAGTCTCGTAAAAGATATTTGTATCAGTCATTCCAAGGGTCTTTATCGTAATAAGGAAAATTATTATAAGACCAACGTTCTAAGCAAAAGACGAGAACGAATGAAAATACATATAAAGCACACCATTTCAAACTAAAGACAGGTATAAAGCTGAAAGCATAAATTGCAAAACAAATCAGGGCTATCATGGAAACCCTTGCTAAAATGTTTAATGTCTGCACCATGAGAATTACAAAATCACTCATATTTACTTGAATTTAATGATAAAATATTCTTTGTTTAAAAACTCTTTCGGGCAAAGTCCTTTCTTGGGCTTGCCAATTGTTATATCCACAATCTTCTTCTCAACGGACGGCTTATTACCTTTCGGATAGCCTTTAACGAAGAGAACGTGGGTATAAGGACGATACAGCACCTCTCCATAATGTGTTTCTGCTGCCACATCATAGGGAACTTCGCAGTTGGTGGTTAAACGCTTTATCCAATGCGGCTTAATTTCCCTGTATTCTTCCATCTTCTCAGCAGATACAATCATCGAATACCAAGGTTCTGCAAGATGCAGAGTCAAAACTTCCTTTTCCATTACTTGATAAAATTAAATACTACATTACATCTTTCAAGAAGATCTTTTATGTTCTTGTAGTAGATGCCATTGCAAACATATCTAACAACTTGACTATGCCACACCTTCTTGCCGTTTCTAACCTTGTATTTTATAATCATTGTTAGCTTTGGAATGCAGTTAGTCGTGTCACAGAATGAAACTTCAAACTGATCAGTTTCAAGACTGTAGGATGTTTCCCACCATCTTGTTTTGTCTAAATCCTCTTGTGTAATAATTTCTACTTTTCATTTGTCATCCATTTGTTTGGCAACGATTCTTACCAATTTGTTAAACATTTGTCCCTTAATTTCTGGATATAATTTCTTCACCGCTTGTTTTGCTGTTGCCAGGCGATCCTGCTTGGCAACGGCTTTCAGATATTTCTTACGAAAGGAAACTATTCCCTCAATAGCCTCTGATGCTTCTTTTACATAGTTTTCATCCGAGGCTCCTTCTATAGCTCCAGTAACCTGTTCTCTGCAAAACATGATTGCCTCATATTCCGCTTTAGTAACACTTACAATCATAGTTCAGTCCTCTAATAATAATGTTTACTTTCCAGTTTCTTTCTTGTTTTATTTAATTCTCTTATTGCCGCTATGTTCCAAGCTACCAAAACTAATGTAATAATCATATAAGACAATCCGATGGAAATCAGCAACGCCAATATAAGACTTCTTATCAGCGTGAAGTGTATTGCAAGCCATAAAGCCAAAAGTAAGAATCCGAATATGACAAAGATAACTGTTTTGCATTTTTTGTCGTATTCGAAGTTATACAAGTTTATGCCTTCCACGGAAGCGTTATTCTTGGCTATGTCATAGACCTTCTTTGTTCTGTCAAACACTCTCTTGAAGTTCTCGTCTGACGCAATAATTTCCGCATTACAAGCAAGCAGCAATAGAACATAGGCAACGAAAAGCAAGGTCGGCGTAATGCCCCTTCCACCTTCGTTTATTGACTCATTGCACAAAGCGAATATTCCTACGATACCTATACCTGAAAGTATAGCTATGCCGTGCAGCAAACTGATACCATTAATCCTTTTCATTGATATACCTTTTTATTTAGTCAAACAATTCGAGTTGTCGTATATCATATAAGTTGATGCCTTTTCTGATTTCAGACAACATTTCTTTTTGAGACTTGCTTTTTTTCTTTTCTAAAGCAAGTCTCTCTAAACGTCTAAGAGAATTGTAAATTGCTTCCTTCTGGGAGCCATACAACTCACGACTCTTTCTGTTGCAACCGCAGCTTGCACAGGAATCTCCCATCTTGCAATCAAGCCCACATACCCATCCTTTAGAAGTTAATGCGGTAAAGACATCAAAAGACCATCCTATAGAAGACTTTCCTTCACTAATCCATGAAATTGGAGTATTGGGATTGGTACAGATATTATTCTTGTTAAAAACAAACGTCTTATCCATAATTTCCTATTTTAATTGTCCTTTACACATGGCTTCTGCATAGTGCAGGACATCACGCATAAAAGGAAGATTAATCTTATCTATTTCCCCATGTTCCAAGGCTGCCAATTGCTTCTGGAATATCTCATGATCATGTTCAAACGAATAAGCCAGGAAATATCTTAGCCACATTTGCACACTCTTAGGTCGAGGCAAATTTAATTCATTAAGAATCATTACAGATATTCTTATCTCGTTGAGCCAGTTGAAGTATATACTTGAACCGTTCTCATCAATGAAACCGAATAGCATGTGAGCCTTGCTATCAGTTCTGTCTATAGCAATTTGAAAACAATCGATATTGAACTTGTATCTCAACTTGTCAGACAAGGCGAGAAGTTGCTCAATCGTAGTAGATGCCTTAATCAAAAAGGACATCTTTCTGATTATCTTCATTCTGGCAGTAGGGGTAAAATGCTTATGTTGTATAACCCTATCTGTAAGCTCCTTAAACTTCTCCTCGAAATCAGCTTTCTGCCAATACTCAGGAGTCTTTTCCAATCCATTTTTACAATGGATAATAGTAAAAACATTGTCTATCATATATATAACTTTTTAGTAGCCGCATAAATGCGGACGATTCATTCATTTTTTCCAAAGGTCACCATCACGATACGTATGCTTTATCTCATATATAAAAGCTATTGCGATTCCAATGATGACCACACCAAGTGCTATGCAAAGTATCTTCATGCTGTTATACCCTTTATTTGTTGACTTCTTCCAAATAGGCATGGGCAAAATCATGCAATGTTTCATTGGCTGCATACAGAAGACTACAGTCATGCACATGCTTGGAATTGCGGTTCTGTATGGTTTTGGCTATAGTATAGCCAGTATCATTATTTGGGAAGAACATATAAATATTCTCATAATCGTCTGTATCAACTACCATGGGGATGAAGTTTCTTACATCAGACATAATGAAACAGTCGCAGTCTTTAGGAAGATTCAGAAAATGTTTCTTCTGGATGGAGAGATAAGCAAGATAATCCGTAAACTCCCAAAATAGACAGCAATGCTTATTGCTGTCGTCTTTAGAGTGAGCAACAAAAACATATCCTTTGTTATCTAATGTTATAGGATTTTTCATATAAAGTGGATTAATGAACTCTATCCCACCATTTACATTTTTGATGCCATACCCTCTGTAGTTTCTGTTGAACAAGGAAAATTCAACAAAATAGAGGTTGGGAGCGATTACCCATTTTTCTGTATTGTGCTGCTTTGCCAACTCTTTTCGTTCTTCGTCTGTCATAGATACAAGGCGAAGATTACCTTCTAAATGACTGTATTCTACTCTTCTTTTTGAAATTTTCATGTTCTTTTTTCATTAATGAGTTTGATAAAATCTTCCGTTGTATTACCTATGGCGAAATAGTCACTGATGTCTTTCTCTTTCTTGCTACCTTCCAATGGTA
>NZ_QTXV01000082.1:9514-10981 GCF_003461825.1 Prevotella sp. AM42-24
GTCTTTCTCTTTCTTGCTACCTTCCAATGGTAATTGAAGACTTCATTACTACTTGAAACAGTTTTTGTTTTGTTGGTCTATTTATCAATAGTTCGTTAAAATTTGAGATAATGGCTAAGCAGCTTTACGTTGCCAGCCAAAGAGTTCTTTGATAGTATGACTAATTAACTTTCGGTTCGGTATTCTCCGACACTTGTTGAAAATTAATTTAGCGATGTATGTGCTTGCCATAATCTCCTTGAAAGAAGCCATGGAATACGGCAATTCATTTTCCTTCATCATCACTTTCGCAACATTCTGTGATGCGAATGATGCATTATAGGAAAAGTCCAACTGGTTCTTGTGTCTTGCTTGGCAATGCGTAAGACCAGTATATTGCTTTGCATCGCGAAAACAAAACTCTATTTGGAATCTTGAGCGGTATGTGCGCAACACTTCCTCACCCGACATGGATGTCTTTGTTGAGAAGAAAAGCTTGTGTTTTCCGTTCGGCATAACCCAAATGACAAGGCGCACTTTCTGCTTCAATGCCTTTGAATAGGCTATGAGTGTGTAGGCTGTGCCTTCAAGTCCTTCAATATGCAACTCTGCCATACGTGTGAGGTCAAGTTTCTTGTAGTTGATTTTTCCGTCAAGTGTCTTGGGACGTCCAGGCTTATTGGAACGAGGTCCCGTATACACATAATATAGGCTCGCAGTATCCCTGAAGCGGCTGACAAGATGGAAACCGCACTCTTTGATTCCGTCCACAAACGGACGGATAGAGAAGAAAGCGTCAGCGACAACAATATCGGTGACCTTCAACAAATCCTTCTTATAACGCTTGATGACCGCTATGTAATGTTGCACGAGAGTCATGTTACGCATTTTCAATTCTCCAGTAGATGGAGTCTGATGGGCGCGCAGCATCATGCAACTGTTGGCATGGACATCGACAAGTGCAAGCCCCATGATTTCAAGCCCATGCTTCATGGAACTTGCACAACCGGACCAGAAAGTACCGATATGCGGAGTCTTCTTACCCGACTTGCTGATGTAGCTCGGATCGATGGCTATAGCCAATAGACCATCCATATTCAAGTAACGTCGGCATAGGGCAAGGTTGAACTTCACCCAGTCTATGCATTTAGCACGACCACGGTTGAAGTTCGTTCTGTAGGTCTGCTCACAATGGGTGCCGTAACGCTCCATTTGAGTGAAATTTATCTTTCTTTGTATCGTCATGTACAATAAAAGTATTTCCAAGAGTAGACTCTCGAAAGTTTTGCTTAACTTTGCAGATGAACTTTTGATAGCATCTCTGCATATTTCCGTATATTGGTTGAGTGGTTCTGATGTCATATAACTTTGAGCTTAGAGAACTATAAAGTTACTGATAATCAGCCACTTAACCAAATTTTATTAGTTATATTACGTTAATTAACTCTCTCATTTTCAATCGATTACATAAGAATTAACAGAGTATTG
>NZ_QTXV01000083.1:0-10647 GCF_003461825.1 Prevotella sp. AM42-24
GGCAGGGTTAAGTATGCGCTAAATTAATTCCGCCAACGGGTAAGTAACAGAAAAAATGAATTTGATGCAAAACTAAATGGTCGCAATGGATTTAAGACTGCATCTCACGTTTTGCCTGCACTTGGACTAACAGTTAAGGTAGGTGAGTTTAGCATCTCCATTTTTCAGTCCGAGTGCTGCTGGCAGGAGTGCTGTAAGTCTGGTATCCATACAAGACAAGATAGCAAGTTTCTTGTCTTGTATGGATACTTGCTTGTTAAATACTTCTCATAGCCTTTGTTGGCTACGAACTGTTCGTTATACTTGATAATTTCTTCAATAATTATAGTGGTGCTATTTTATAGTGAAATCAAAGACCTTCTTACTGCCTGAGTCCTTCATACCATTGCTTGTGTCTCCTTTCTTATTGTTGTAGGTAAGGCAATATTCTCCAGGTTGTCCTTCTACTATCATATCATAAATGTTGTCGGACACTTTTTTTATGTTTAATTTTACAGATTTATCTTCTTTAGCACCTATAATTTTATTGGAGTGAACCACAGCACTGGTCATTTGTCTTCCTTTCCCAATAAGTTTGAATTTTGCCACAAAGAAATCGTCTATGGTATAGTCGCTGGAGAACATATCATAATACTCAGAAATACTGTTTCTGTCATGCGTAAAATATATGCGAAAAATAGCCTTGCCACCAGTAAATGCATATGGCGAAGTCTTGCCTTCAAATGTGATAAGTTCCTTGTCTTTAAACGGATTGGTATATCCAGTTCTTTCAATTTCCTTGAAGTCTATATGTTTCATAGCCACAAGCTTATTGTCGATATTAGCAAAAATACCTACGGAATCTTGTTTTAATTTTCCTAAAGCTGTTTTACGAAAATCTATACCTGCTTCTGCAAAAGATGCTTTCTGCTCCTCGTAAGCCTTACGTCTGGAGTCATTATACCCTCTTACGAAGTCCTCATCTTTTCCTGCTAATGGATCGGTGGTAGGAACCTCTTCGTCATCATCTAAATCTTCTTCATCTTCGCTCTCATGTTTTGGAAGAAGTTTGGTAATATCTGTTACACCACTCTTTATTAATGCTTTGACTCTATCTCTTGCTTGTTCTGCTTCGTTCTGAGCCATCGCAAAAGTGCCTGTACATACAAGCATAGCTAATAAAACGATCTTTCTCATCATATATAAATTTTATCGTTATTATTCCGGTTTATATTAAACTTATTAATTCATCACCCTCCAAAACTGCCGTTCTCGTACGAACAGAGGAGAGAATTAGGGGAAAAATTCCCCTAAATTCTCATACAGTTAGTGGTAGTGAATAAATTTGACTTTAGAAATCTGAGTATTGCTCTTGCTTTGACTTCACTGTAATGTCTCGTTTCTTCGCTCCCTCCATAAGCTTGTCAAGGACATCTGCTACGTCTTTGCGCGTTATATCTCTGAAGTTAATTACCTCTGGCGCGTCTTTCGAGTTGCTTTTATGTCCCTCTACGTAAGCATTGAGCATGGCAATCCAAAGCATTGGATCAGTCTCTTCTGTGCTTTCCGTTGTGTCTCTCTCTGCTTTCTGTTGTGCCTCTTGCTCAATGACTAATGGTATATACACTTTCTTGAAGTTTTCTTCCGTGAAAGCATTTGTACGAATCTCAGCCAAGATTTCATAAGCACGTTGTTTCATCCTGGTAGCTTTCTCACGTTCAGTTGTGAAATGAATCTTCAACTCTTCCATGAAACGAGGTACTTGTTGGTAGTCTGCATCTACGGCAATGGAATAGACTCCACCTTCTTTCTCGCGAAGTTCATCGAAGAGGCGAGCTTGTACCAGGTCTTTCACCACATTGAGGGCGGTTTGTTCCTTGGCAGAAAGTGGTTTGTCGTTGGTGAAAGCTAATTCTATTTCTCCTAAGTCGCCTTCCAAATCTGCTTCCAACTCACAAGTTATTTCACGTTTTGGTGAAGAGATGTTCTTTAACTTGTACTGACGTGGTGCTACTCCTGGCGTCCCAGGCAAGGAAGCCACATACTTCTCTATTATCTGGCGTGCTTCTTGTTCTGGCAAAGCACCTACCAAGCAGAAGGTGAAATAGGCGGCATTGCCGAAACGGTCGTTAAAGAGACGTGGTAGATCTTGAAGTCTCATACGATTATAAAATGCCAAGTCTTCACGTGGGTTGTCTTCTGACGGTGGGTATAAGATGGTGTTGATGGAATCTTGTACGGCACTCATGCCCGTCTTGCTCCTATTGGAATAGAGGTACTTGCTTTTCTCCACAAACTTATTAAAAACAGCTGGATTGAAATTCTGTTTAGTCAACACTAAGTGGAGGTACTTGAAGAAGTCTTCTGCATGTGCCACAGTCGTATTTCCACCTACACCATCGGTGTAGTCATTGATGGAAAGTGAAAGTTGGATGTCTTTATTCTGTAGCCATTCGTAGAGTTGATTACGGCTGTACTTGTATAGACCAGATTGCATAATGAGCGACTGCATTGCTTTCTCTGAGGGGAGATCCTTTGAGGTAACCAATGAGTTACCACCCATCGCAGAACCGACAAAGTATATTGTCTTTCTTGCATCAGGCAGGTATTTGTAGAGTACTTTGGCACCATTGCTAAGGGTCCATTCGGTTACATTCATGTCCTTAATGAGTGTACTCTTGTTAATCTTTCCTGGTGTAATTTTGTAGTCAATGAGTTGACTGATGGATGCAGGTTTGTCGAAAGTCAATACGGGGTCTTCCTTTACTTCAGCCAAAATCTTTTGGAACTGTGCTAATGGCACGTTCATGTCGGATGGATTGGCTGAATAGGTAATGAAACTGAGGTTCTTGTCGTTCATCCAGGAACGAACCCAAGCATTTAGATCTTCTACCTCCATATCTACTAAACTCTCCACGGAACGTCTGATCTGTTGATGGAAGGATTCCAGTGGCATACCATACAGATAGTTCTGCTTGAAAACATCCATCCAGTTGTCGGGAGTTCCCAGGTTATCAGATTCCATCAGAGGTTTCATCTCATTGTAGAGGGCTTCCTTGGCTTGCTCAAACTCTTCGCTATCGAATCCTTGGCGATAGATACGCTCACGAATAGCGAGGATTTGTTTGAGGGCTGCTTGTTCCTTGCCAGCATATGGTACGAAGTCCCAGGCGTTCTGGTCATATTGACGCACCAATGGTGAGTAACTGACGGTGGCTGTGATGAATTCTTCCTTTGCATCATTGCGCAGCATAGCCAATTCCTGGGAAGCTAAGCGTTGGAAGAGGCGAGCCTTGAGTTGGTCGCCCACTACATCACGTTTTGTAGGGTCTGTTATAGCAAGGTTACGTTGGTAAATACCGACGGAATTCGAAGTGTTCTCCTTGTCAATGAAACGGTAGTAGAGGGGTGTGTCATTTTCTGGGACGAGTGCATTCTCCCTCGTTATAGGTTTCTTGGAGGCAGGAATTGCCCCGAAGATACGTTTTACTTCTTTCTCGTATTCTGTAGGCTCGATATCACCGATAATGGCAACACACTGCAACTCTGGGCGATACCACTGCTGGTAGAAAGTCTTGATGTCCTTGGCAGTGTAACTATGAATCTGCTTTTCTGAACCGATGACGTTATGGGTGGCATAATCACTGTGATTGTAGATGTAAGGAGCGATGGCTTCCGTCAAGCGCTTGTTGACGTTGCGACTTTGTCTCCATTCCTCCGAGATGATGTTTGCTTCCTTTTCCACATCCTTGGGTAGTATCTTGATGCCATTGCACCAATCTTTGAGCAACAACATCATAGATGCCGTCACTTCACTGTCTGCTACAGGTACATTGTTGACTTGAAATCGGGTCTCGTTAATGCCTGTTTGGGCATTGAATACCAAACTGTGGTCACGGAGGTAAGTCATGACTCCATGAGGAAAGTGTTCGGTGGCATTGAACGCCATGTGTTCCAAGAAATGTGCCAAACCATATTGCTTGTTTGTCTCCAAGATAGCACCCACATTCTGGTACAAATAAAAGTTGACCTCTCCAGCGTTGCTTGGGTCACGCAATATATAATAGGTGAGTCCGTTAGGGAGTTTACCTTGTACTAAACCGTTGATTTGTGCCTGACTACAAATCGGTACGAATAGCATACAGATGGTAATTACCATCTGTAATGCAAGAATATAGATAGACCTTTTCATTCTGTTTATCTTTTCAAACCGTTTATTTCTGTAAGAGTTCAAGTGTAGCCAACTTGCGGGCAATAGTAGCCTGAATCATTGCCTGTACTTGTGTCATGTTGTTGAGTTGAAGCGACTCCACGTAACCTTGGCGATAGTATTTGGTAGCATCCTCATACTTCTTTATCGCCGTGTAGCTGTCGCCAATCATGACAAGGTAGTTGATGCGGTCAACGACGGATGTTTCACCTGTCAATGCTTTTTCCACCCAATTGATGGCAATCTCGTGGTCGGCAGGAGCGAGTTTCTTGCCAGCTGCGTAATAAAGATTCTGTGCTGCCTTACCATAGTCGGCAGGTGTGGCGTTCTCACCCATCAACTTGAAGTAGTCGTCCATCAGCTCCAAGTACTTCTTGATGTCCTTGTCCTTGTAGATGACATAGATGGCATCGGCATATTTGGCAGACGACTTGGCTGGGTCGAAATTACCAACGAAGGAAATAACGGAATAGGAAGGCTTGTACTCCCCGGAAATCTTAGCCACATAGTCCTTGTAGCTTAGATTTCCTTCCTTGGCAAGGTCCTCGATGCGCTTGTCATTATACTCAATGACATAATAGGCAGCTGCATCGCCGACATTTTTCTGCCAAGCTGGTAGATTGGTGTTGATGAAGTCAGCTATCTTTTGTTGCTGTTCGATGTCGTCGCCACCTAATTGTGTGATGATGAGATAGTCTGTACGGTTGATAAGACTTGGACCTAACTTGGCTTGGATATAGGCACTGAACATCTTTCTGATTCTGACTACCCATTTCTCGGCATCCATGCCTTCTTGTGCCATAAGAAACTTAGGGGCTTGTTGTAGTACCTTCTGTTGGATGTCCAAGTCGGAAGGGTTGGCACGGTATTGTTCGTAGAGTTCCTTAAATCCTATGACATCGCCCGCGGCGGTTTTGCCAGCTTCCAACAACTCATTTGCTCCCATCGCACCTACAGATATGGAGATTGCCTTTCCGTCATTGGCGATGAATGCCAAGGTAGGAAATGCCTCAATCTTGTATTGTTTGGCAATGGCAACATTCTCAGGCTTTTCGGCATCAATCTGTATGCTGATGAACTTCTCGTTGAAGTACTTTCCGATGGAGTCTTGAGTGAAAATGGTCTTTGCCATGCGTTTGCAAGGCCCGCACCATTGGGCATAGAAATCAACAAACAAAGGCTTATGCTGCTTCTTAGCCTCGTTGAGGGCTTGCTGGAAAGAGCCTTGGAAAAAACGAATGCCACTTTGTGTGGTGGCATCTGTTGGTACATCTTCTTTACTCTTGCCTTGAGCCATGCAAGGCTCAAGGTTGAAGAGAGAGAGAATTGCTGCAAAGAGCAATATACTAATATTTTTCATCATATCTTTTCTTCTATTTAGTTCTTAATGATGTATAGTCGATGTCTTCGTCTCCATAGGAACCATTGTCCCAATCTCCGAACTCGTTCTTCTTGATGATGACGGTGAAGATGTGTGGAAGAAGGGCAGAGTGATCCTCGTTCTGCACTTTCAAGCTGATGCTATATCTACCTACAGGTAAGTTCTTGGAGGCAGCATAGAATACTTGAATCAAACTGCCTTGAAGACGGATGGTTCCTTCCTGGATGGCTTGACGGAAAGCAGCGGCATCACCTCCCTCTGTAGCTTCTACGTCGTAAAACTCGTAGGTGATAGGTACTGTACCTGCTACGCCTTGGATAGCATACGAAGTCCAAGGAGAATTGTCGGTTACTTGAGGGGCAGATTCATCTACTTCCTGATAGACAACCAAGGTATCTGGTTCATATCCTGCGTTTTCAGCCTTGAGATAGCCTACAGGCATATTATGGCAACTCGATAGTGATATTAGTGAGATGAGGGTGATTGCCACGAAACTGATTTTACTATATAATCTTTTCATTTTGTTAAAAATCTGTTGGAGTGAAATCATAACTTAAAGCGTGTACGACTCCTGTCTGAGTCATAATGTTGCAGGAAGCAACCTCGCTGGTTTTTCCTGCAGCTTCGGAGGCAAGATAGATTTTCTTAGGACCAGCCTGTGGCACACCTCCGTATGGTTCACGATAGGTGTAAATCCAAAGCTGTTTTCCAGAGAGCATCGTGTATGTCTTACCACCTTGTCCGATGACTGTACTCGGATCCGTTGAGGCAATGCCAGGTGTAAAGTCGTCGAGTTGGATAACTTGATTGCCATCGATGATGGAGGAAAGGATGAAGTTACGGCAGTCCTCTACGGGTACATCTGCTATCTGTTCATAACCCTTCTGCAAAAGATAACGGCGAATGCTGTGGTTGGTCATGCCAAACACTGTCAAGTTTTTGCCATAGGAACTGGTGCCCATAAATATCTCTTGGAGACCAGCGTGCTCTGCCATGATTACGAGAGAGTCCCAGTTGTAGTGATCTTGATTGAAATAGTCCCACATGGTGCAATCGTGATAGCCGACGGATGTCCCAGTATCGGCGAAGTTATACTTGGTACAGGAGGTGGTGAACCCTAAGGTTGCTACCACTACTACTATTAGGAGAAATATCTTTTTCATTTTCTTGTTTTCTTTATTTTAAGATGATTTACATGTAGCGCATCCAGTAGATGGTCTGGCGTATCATAGTGTTTGTTACCTTTCCGTCACGATCAGAATAAGCGTTGCTTGGAATTGGAAGGAAGAGGGCACCATTCTGGATGTCGTTAGCGGTCAAGGTCTGGAACTTGCCGTGTAATTCCTCCAAAATGTAGTTGTTGCGGATGATGTCATAGTAACGCTCATCGTTCTCGCCAAATAACTCCTTTTCACGTTCCTTGAAGATGGCTTTCTTGAGGTCGCCGTCATCATAGATGGATGGATAAGCTTCCGCACCGGCACGATTACGGATGGTGTTGAGGTCTGCGATGGCAAGGTCTGTCTGTCCTAACTTGTTGTAACATTCTGCACGGAGCAGGATAATGTCAGCAAGTCGCCAATACACGTAGTCCGCATTCAGTGAACGAAAGTCTTTGCCTGTCTCTGAGAACTCGTTTTGGGTGTAGATGCACTCCCGGAACTTGTAAGGGATGGCATATTGGATACCATCTACCTCCACAGGGTTGTCGATGTCGTAGAAGAAGGCTTGCTTACGTTGGTCGGATGGGTCTGGGTACATTTCCTCGACGGTAGAAGGGTAGAGTTGAAGATAGTTGTCGTATGGAATGTTACCCATCTGTGCAGTCTCTTTTACTGGCCAGCTGAGGTAGGCTGTTGCCACGTCGTTTGGTGTTTGACTGTCCTCAGAACGTGCCTTGTCGAATGTCAAGGTGAAGATAGCTTCTGGATTTGTCTCTTCTGGATGGGAAAGCTTGCTGCAGAGTTCTTCAGGAGAAGAGCATAAGCTATAGTTGCCCACTTTACCTTCTATCAAGAGAGTGGCGTAGTCGATGGCTTTCTGATAGTCTTCCTTAGGGTTGCCTTGTAAACCGTAAAGTTCTTCTACACTACCTTTCCAAGCGTAAATCTGAGCCAGAAGAGCGGCACTGTTGCCTTTGGAGGCATATTGACGGCTCGTGATGGAAGTGTTGTTCAAACCTCTTAGTTTGTCGTATGTTGGCAAGATGCTGAAAGCTGCCTCTGCACTGCTGATAGCTTTGTTGAGTACGTCTATCATCGGAGAACGACCATACATCACGATGTCGGTGGAATTCTTGGTGATTACGCAGTCGCCGTATCGTTGTGCCAAGAAAAAATAGGAAAGTCCCATGGCAAAGTAGGCTTGTCCTTTGTGGAAATTATAGCGTTCTTCCGACAAACCTTCTGTCTTGCCAATGTTGTCAAGGAGTAAGTTTGACTCATAGATAACGTTGTAGAGACCAGTCCACTGACCATCTTGGTCTTTGGCATAGCGTGGGTTCCAATCACGTAGTTCATTGTTCCAACCGAGATTGTCAGCCTTGGCACCTGCTGCGATGAAGGCATCGTTTTTGCCTAAGAAGGCGTTCTCGAAGAATAGTATGGAGGATGTAGTGGCATTCAACTCATTTTCTGATTTGAATGCATTGTTGAAGGTGACTTGGTTCTCTGGAATCTGCTCCAAGTCGCATGACACCAATCCTGCCGCACAGATGGCGGCTATAAATAGTTTCTTCTTCATGTCTTGTTAAAATTTTAAGTTAAAGCCAAATGTTACTGAACGGTTCAATGGGTACTGCTGACCCGTATCCTTGCCTGTGTAAGGATCAACGACTTCAGGGTCTGTACCTGAGTAGTTGGTCCACAAGAAGAGGTTTTGACCTGTGACATATAGGCTCAGTCCCTTGATTTTGTTTTTAAACCACTTGGCAGGCATCTCATAAGATAAGGTAATGGACTTGAGACGCAGATAGTTGACATTCTCGATATTGGAGTCGATGTCGCCATCAAACTGTCCTATGTAGCCTTGGTCTGCGAACTCCAAGGATGGATAGTCGGTCTCATCGCCAGGCTTCTGCCAGAAGGTTACCTTGCTTGGATCTGCCATGATGGTGCCGAAGGTCTTGGTGAAGTTGAATGCAGAGTTCTTCACCATGTTCATCATTTTGCGACGGATGGTATAGCTCATCATCATGTCGAGTGTCCAGTTCTTGTACGAAACACGGTTGCTGATACCACCGAATGCACTTGGCAAGGTACTGCCTGCATAGTACTTGTCTTTGTTGTCGATGGTTCCATCCTGATTGAAGTCCTTGATTTTACGACCACCCACACGCAACTGATAGTTCTCGCTGTTATTGAAGCTCAATGGTACGAGCTTACCTGATGCGTTGTAATAATATGGTATCTGGGACTCATTCTGTACGATGCCCTCGTCGTGATAGGTGTAGATGCCATAGACTGGGCGGCCCAATACCTTGTCGCTCAAGTCCTCACCTCCGTATGACTTGCGGAAGAGGTTGCGGTCGTGAGAGATGTTGAATCCCAGTGTCCACTGCCAGTTTTTTCGCTTGATGATATCTGCGGAAATCTCAAACTCAATACCCTCGTTGGATATGGCGGAAGAGTTGTTCCACATCTTGTCTGCCAAGAAGAAGTTTCCTGGGGTTGAGGTCTGCATCAGCAAGGCATGGGAGTATTTGTAGTAGTAATCCAACTTCACTTGCAAGCGATAGTTGAAGAGCTGAAGGTCGAGACCTAAGTCATATTGGTCGTTTTTCTCCCAAGTGAGCTGGTTGTTTGCGAGAAGTCCTGGTATCAAACCTGAATTACCTAAGAATGTGTTGCTGGTACTCATGGTTCCCAACGCAAGGTAAGCCTCGTTGAACTTCTGACCAGAGCGTCCCCAAGATGCACGGAATTTACCGAAGCTGAGCCACCAGAGATTTTTCATGAATGGTTCGTCACTGAATGTCCAGCCCAAGCCCACAGCAGGGAATGTTCCCCATCTCACGTCGCTACCGAAGACAGAAGAGCCGTCGGAACGAAGGGAAAATTCTGCAAGGTACTTGTGCTTGTAGTTGTATGCCAAGCGACCGAAGAGACTCATCATCTCTTGTACTTCCTGGTTGCTATGGTAGGTCTGCAATGCCTCATAGGTGCCATATTCGTCTTGGCGTAATGATGGCCATTCCTCACCTACATAGTGGATTTGGTTGGTAGGGCCGCCATAGGCAGAACCGCCAACAGTGTTGAGCTGGTCACGGTTGTAGGAGAAACCACCCATCAACTCGAAGAAGTGCTTTTCCTTGAGGTCGAACTTATAGGTGAGATAGTTCTCGCTCTGAATCATCGTCATGCCGATGTTCTGTCCTTCTGACTTGGATAATTTCTTGTAGGTCAGATAGTCTGGCGTAAAGGTATTGAGACGAGTGTTGTAGTGGTCGATAGCTGCCGAGAGCGAGAGCTTCAACCCCTTGATGATGTTATAGTTGAGTCCACCGCTCAATCGAATATTGTAGTTGGAGTTCACTCCATTGATTCCTCTCAAGGATTGCATAGCGGTCTTTTCGGCGATGCTTCCTTTTCCTGGCAAGAGGGTGGATTGTAGCTTCGGATCAATAGTGAGACCTTGTACCTTGCCTGTGGTAGCTGCTTTTTGGTCAGTGTAAGATAAGTTGATGCGAGTATAGGCATCTACCTTTGGGGTAATCTTGAAGTCAAGATTGGACATGAGGTTGGCTCGCAAGAAACTGGAGTTGATCATGATACCTTTCTCGTTGTAGATACCTGCGGCTACCATGTAGCGTACATTGTCGTTGCCCCCGGAGATGGAAAGGTCGGCCTTGGTCACCTGACCGACACGAAAAGCATACTTCCACCAGTTGGTACTGTTATTATAGAAAGTATTGAGGGAATCCTGTGCTAACGAAGGAATCTTGTTGGAATCGTCTGTGGTGATGTTACCCTTATTCCAAAGGTAGTCGTATGCACCATAACTGTTTGGATCCCATCCCCATGTGTCCTTGTAACTATTCTTTTACCTTTGCACCCAGAATCAAGTAACATGGATTTGG
>NZ_QTXV01000084.1:0-10534 GCF_003461825.1 Prevotella sp. AM42-24
TTCAAGTATGTTGAGATAGCAAAGTTCAATAAGACAGAGGAGGAGCTTGACACGCTTTATGAAAAGTGGTTGTATGTATTGAAAAACCTTTCCCGATTGGATAAACGTCCTGCTGCCTTGAAAGAGAAAGTGTTTACTAAACTCTTTGAGGAGGCCGAGATTGCGAAGTTCACCCCAACAGAGTTGAAAGAATATGAGGATAGTTTGAAGGCTTACCGTGATGTCAAAAACTCTATAGATACGGCTTTGGAAAAGGGTCGTGAGGAAGGAATGGCGGAAGGAATGGCTAAAGGAATGGAAAAAGGAATGGCGAAAGGAATGGAAAAAGAAAAGCTATCCACAGCTCGCCGCCTTCTTTCAATGGGTCTTTCTGAAGAGCAAGTATCAACGGCCACCGAGCTTCCACTGGAGGTAATCCAGAAATTGAGGGAACAAGCCTGAACTGGCTGAACTTTCAGAAAATCATATAAAAGGTATTCCTAACTTTGAAGTAAGGAAAGCGCTTAAAGAATTACTTTAAGCATTTTTTCGGTTTAAATACTACACCTCTCTTAAACCATTACTTCATGGTCTAAGAGAGGTTTTTAATTATGCAAACTTTTGAGAGGAAATCTTTGAAAGATTTTGTGCAAACGATTGTGCAATCATATTTCGCGTTCTGGTGCAATCGATTGCATATAAAAAGTGGGGGGTAAGTGCTTGTTTATTTGCTGCTTACACCTATTATTATTATATTTGCACACAAATGATAAATAACTAAATATCTTAACTTAACATCACAATTTATGAGAAGGTTTACTAAGAAGCTTTGGGCAGCTTTACTGCTCCTTCTCGTCTCTATGCAGTCGGTAGCGACCGATGTCTTTACATCGAATCGTACGGACTTCCGAGACGAAAGTATCTACTTCATGATGACTACGCGTTTTTATGATGGTGATACTGGTAACAACGTGCTCTGCTGGGATAACCAGTCAGAGCAGATCAAAACAAAAGACCCTTGCTGGCGAGGCGACTTCCAGGGTGTCATCGACAAACTCGACTACATCAAGGCATTGGGTTTCACTGCCATCTGGATTACACCAGTAGTGCAGAACGCATCCGGTTATGACTACCATGGTTATCATGCTATGGATTTCCAGCATGTTGACTGCCGTTATCAGAGCAGCGATGGTAGCAAGGACGGTGACGCCATGTTCCAGGAACTCATTGACAAGGCTCACGAAAAGGGTATCAAGATTATCCTCGACATCGTGCTCAACCACACCGGTAACTTCGGTGAGCAGACACTCTGCAAGGAGTTTGACCGTAATACCGACTTGGAAACTCAGGCACTCATCAATGCTTGTATGATTCCTAACGAGGAGAAGTTGGGTTCCGACTACCTTACAAGTGTCCCTTATGAGCAGTATCAGCGTCGTCTTGGCTTGTTGAAGAATGTTCGTGGTAAGAACGAGGATGTTCACAACTATTGGCACCACTTTGGTGACTTCAACTGGGATTATCCTAACCGCTGGTGGGCTCAGATTGCAGGCGACTGCGTTGACCTGAACACCGAGAACGACTACGTAGCAGACTATCTCGTAAAGTGCTACGGCAGCTTCATCAAGATGGGTGTCGATGGTTTCCGTATCGATACATCCGGTCATATCTCACGTTTGACATTCTGCAAGCAGTTCATTCCTCAGTTTACAGCTCTTGGTAAGCAGTATGAGGACAAGCGATTGAACAAGGCTCCATTCTTCATGTATGGTGAGGTTTGCGCCCGTTACAGTGATGTCACATACCGTGGTCAGGATAACCTCTCTTGCTATTATTACACATGGCAGGCTCCAAAGGACTTGCTCGACAAATGGGATGGCAGCCAGTCTTACTGGGATACACAGGTACTCTTTGATAAAGCCAATGGCGGTACAGGTGTGGATGACCATCAGATGGCTCTCTGTGAGTCAGACAATGCCCCAACACCAACAAGCGACAATACCTTTATGGTGAATGGTAAGTGGCATGAGCCAGACTATTCTCAGGCAAGCGGTTTCCATGTGATCGACTTCCCATTGCACTACAACTTCGGTAATGCTGCCGCCGCATACGGTTTGGCAAAGTCAGGTGACAAGAGATATAATGACGCTACTTATAATGTAGTATATGTAGATAGCCACGACTACGGTCCTCAGCAAACCAACGACCAATTCCGTTTCTCTGGTGATGATGCTCAGTGGGCAGAGAATCTCTCTCTGATGTTTACCTTCCGTGGTATTCCATGTCTCTATTATGGTTCTGAGGTTGGTTTCCGTCGCGGTGCTCCGATTGACAGAGGTCCTCACGGTCCTCTTTCAGAAACTGGTCGTGCTTACTTCGGTGGTTACCTCACTGGTGATGTAGAAGCATCTGATTTCGGTGACTACAAGGCAACAGGTAATGTGGCTGCAACATTGAATCATGATGTAGCTCAGCACCTCATCCGTCTGAACAAGATTCGTCAGGCTGTTCCTGCTCTCCGTAAGGGTCAGTGGACCGACGATGGTTGTACTCCTGCCAAGGGCGGTATCGCCTTCAAGCGTGCTTATAAGAATGACAGCTATGCACTCGTAGCCATCAATGGTGGTGCAACATTCACAGATTGCCCTGATGGTACTTATACCGACTTGGTAACAGGTAAGACATACACTGGTTCTACTATCACCGTTGAAGCTCCTGCTACTCAGGGTCAGCTCCGTGTTCTCGTGAAGGACTGGAAGGGTGGCAAGGTAGGTGAGGATGGTCCTTTCATCTATGATGAGACTCCTAAGTCTAAGTCAGAGGCTGATCAGGCTTATGATGGTCATGAGGAAGATGGTACAACATGGGTTGAGCCACAGACTAATGAGTTTGGTTTGAAGTTCTCTCAGAATGGTGGTACTTTCCGCACCAATACTGTTACTGTAGAGGTAAGCCTTAGCGGTAAGGCAACTTCTGGTTGGTTCCAGGTAGAAGGTAAGGACAAGGTAGAGTTGGCTCCTGGCGAGACCAAGACATTCACTATCGGTGAAGACATGAACTTCAAGCAGAGCAAGACTGTAACATGGTATGCTAAGAACGACAAGAGTGAGAAGAATGGTTCTGTATCCTTCACCAAGGTGGATCCTAACGCATCTATCACCGTATATGTAAAGGCAGACAATGCTCCAACTATCTATGCTTGGGTTCCTGGTACTCCAAAAAAGGAGTTGACAGGTGCATGGCACGGTCAGACCATGGATGGTCCTGAAGAGATTGGTGGTGTCAACTACTGGTACAAGACTTTCGATGGAGTAGAGAGCTTCAATGTGGTTCTGAATAATGGTAATGACAAGCAGTCAAGTGACATCACTGGTATTACAGGCGATATCTACTTGGAATACGATGGTGGTTCAAATGTCAAGACGCTTGATGCTCCTGTCAACACAACAGCCAAGGTTACTTTGAGTCCTAATGGTGGTGACTTCGAGAAGACTATTTCTGTAACAGCAACCCTCAGCGACAATGCCAAGAGCGGTTGGTATAAGATTGGCGATGGCGAGCAGGTGGCTCTTACTCCTGGTAAGCCAGTTACCTTCACTCTCGGTGCTGACATGATGGAAGGCGAGAGCAAGACTGTAACTTGGAGCGCAACTAATGCAGAGGATAAGGCTAAGACTGGTACTGCTACCTTCAACAAGAAGGCAGAGGTGGTTATTCCTACACCAACAGGTATCTTCGCTTACTTCCTCGCTCCTTCAGGCTGGAGTCAGGTTAACTGCTGGGCTTGGAATGGTACAGACAACTTTACTGGTGGTAACTGGCCAGGTGTAGCATGTACCAAGACAGACATTAAGAAGAATGGTCTGGATGTCTGGATGTGGAAGTATGATGGCGATTTGACAACTGCTCCTACTATGATCATCTTCAACAACGGCGGTGGTCAGCAGACAAAGGATTTGAAATTCGAAAACGGTGCAGTTTATAACCTTGCCGGTAAGACCAACGAGACTATCACAACAGGCATCAACCAGGTAGGTAGCAAGAAGGCTCCTGCTAAGTTGAAGATTTACTCTATCAACGGTCAGAAGGTAGCTGAGGTAGGCAGCATGGCAGATGCTGAGTACATCCTCGCTCCTGGTGTCTATGTTTGCGGCGGTAAGAAGTACGTCATTAAGTAATAAATCTCTTTTCTCTTTTAGATACGCAAGTTTTCAGATGAAAACTTGCGTATTTTTTTTCGTATAATCGTTTGTGTTTGTTTATTTTACTTATTGATGCAATCGATTGCACGGAAAAATGAACAGAAGTTGCTTTATTTATTTGTTATCATCATTTATTATGATTAAATTTGTAATTGGAATAAAATTTAACTAAATATCTTAACTTAATTCAAAAATTTTTTATGAGAAAGTTCAAGAAGAAGCTCTTTGCAGCGATGCTGCTGCTTCTTGCCTCGTCTAATGCGATGGCGACGGATGTCTTCACATCTAATCGTACAGACTTCCGAGACGAAAGTATCTATTTCATGATCACCACCCGTTTCTACGATGGTGATCCAAGTAACGATGTGCTCTGCTGGGACAACCAGGAAGCACAGATGAGTACCAAGGACCCTTGTTGGCGAGGTGACTTCCAGGGTGTCATCGACAAGCTCGACTACATCAAGGCGTTAGGTTTCACTGCCATCTGGATTACTCCTGTCGTACAGAATGCATCCGGTTATGACTACCACGGCTATCATGCTTCGGATTTCTCCAAGGTTGATTGCCGTTATCAGAGTGGTGACGGCAAAAAGAGTGGTGACGTGATGTTCCAGGAACTCATCGACAAGGCTCACGAAAAGGGTATCAAGATTATCCTCGATATCGTGCTCAACCACTCCGGTAACTTCGGTGAGGAGCATTTTTGCAAGGAGTTCGACCGTGATACCCGTCTTCGTAATCAGGCAGACATCAATGCTTGTATGATTCCTAATCCAGAAACATTAGGTAGTGACTATCCAAGTCTTTTGCCTGCGGCACAGTATCAGCGTCGTCTTGCCCTGATGAAGAATACCGATGGTCAGAATCATGATCCACATAACTACTGGCACCATTTCGGTAACTTCAACTGGGATGAGCCAAACCGCTGGTGGGCTCAGATTGCTGGTGACTGTGTGGACCTCAATACTGAGAATAATACAGTGGCTGAATATCTTATCAACTGCTATGGCAATTTCATCAAGATGGGTGTCGATGGTTTCCGTATTGATACATCCGGTCACATCTCACGTCTTACCTTCTGCAAGCAGTTCATTCCTCAGTTTGCTGCCCTCGGTAAGCAGCATGAGAACAAGCGATTGAACAAGGCTCCATTCTTCATGTATGGTGAGGTTTGTTCCCGTTACAGTCGTGTGCAGTACCGTGGTCAGGACAACCTTTCACCTTATTATTATACATGGCAGGCTCCACAGAACTTGATGGATCAGTTTGATGGCAGCCAGTCATACTGGGACACTCAGGAAATCTATGACAGAGGTACAGGTTATGATGATAAGCTGATGCCTCTCTGCGAGAAAGATAAAGCGAATTCTCCAGAAAGCAACAATACCTTTATGCTGAATGGCGCATGGCATGAGCCAGACTATTCTCAGTCAAGCGGTTTCAATGTGATCGACTTCCCATTGCACTACAACTTCGGTAATGCTGCCACCGCATACCGTTTGGCTAAGACTGGTGATATGAAATATAATGACGCTACCTATAATGTGGTATATGTTGACAGTCACGACTATGGTCCTGGGTCAGGGTCTCGTTTTGGCGGCTCAGACGCTCAGTGGGCAGAGAATCTCTCTCTGATGTTCACCTTCCGTGGAATCCCATGTCTCTATTATGGTTCTGAGGTAGGTTTCCGTCGCGATGTTGTGATTGACAGAGGTCCTAATGGTCCTCTTTCTGAAACGGGTCGTGCTTACTTCGGTGGATATATCACAGGTGATGTAGATGCATCAGACTTCGGTGAATACAAGGCTTCTGGTAATGTGGCTGCCTCATTGAATCATGATGTTGCTCAGCACCTCATCCGTCTGAACAAGATTCGTCAGGCTGTTCCTGCTCTCCGTAAGGGTCAGTGGACTGACGATGGTTGTACTCCTGCCAAGGGTGGTATCGCCTTCAAGCGTGCTTATAAGGACAGTTATGCACTCGTAGCCCTCAATGGTGGTGCTACTTTCACAGATTGCCCAGCTGGTACTTATACAGACTTGGTAACAGGCAAGACTTACACAGGTTCTACTATCACCGTTGATGCTCCTAATAATCAGGGTCAGGTTCGCGTACTCGTGAAAGACTGGAAGGGTGGCAAGCTCATTGATGATGGTGCTTTCATCTACGAAACTGCTGCTCAGCATAAGGGTGGTCAGACCTATGATGGTAATGAAGAGGCTGGTACAACTTGGGTTGACGAGGCTCCTCTTCCGCCTGTAAGCGTTTCTCTTTCTCCAGCTGGCGGAAATTTCCGCACCAATACGGTAACTGTTACCGCTGAGGCCTCAGAAGATGCTACGTCTGCTTGGTATCAGATAGAGGGACAGGACAAGGTAGATTTGACCCCTGGTAAGCCTGTTACCTTCACTATCGGTGAAGACATGAACTTCAAGGACACCAAGACAGTGACTTGGAGTGTAACAAGCTCTGAAGGCAAGGAGAAGACTGGTAAGGTAACATATACTAAGGTTGATCCTAACGCATCTATCGTGGTCATGGTGAAGGCTGATAAGGCTCCTTACATCTACGCTTGGACAACAGGTGCTGACGAAAAGAAGTTGACAGGTGCATGGCCTGGTAAGGTAATGAACGGTCCTGAGGAGATTGATGGTGCTAAATACTGGACTTATGATTTCGATAACGTTGAGAGCTTCAATGTAATATTGAATAATGGTAGCGGTGATCAGTCTGGTAACATCACTGGTATTACAAGTGATACCTACTTGGAATATGACGGTCGTAAAAGTGCCAAGAAGATTTCTGCTCCAGCAAATTTGACAACTGCTGCTAAGGTGGCTTTCAGCCCTAACGGTGGTGACTTCCAGAAGACTGTTTCCGTAACAGCAACATTGAGCAGCAATGCCAAGAGCGGTTGGTATAAGATTGGCGATGGCGAGCAGGTAGCTCTTACTCCTGGTAAGGCTGCTACATTCACTCTCGGTGAAGATATGCAGGAAGGCGAAAGCAAGACTGTATCTTGGAGTGCAACTAATGCTGATGGTACAACCAAGACAGGTTCTTCAACCTTCAACAAGATTAAAGAGGTAGTTATTCCTACTCCAACAGGTATCTTCGCTTACTTCCTCGCTCCTTCAGATTGGAATCAGGTAGATTGCTGGGCTTGGAATGGTACAGACAACTTTACTGGTGGTAACTGGCCAGGTGTAAGCTGTACCAAGACTAACATGAAGAAGAATGGTTTGAATGTCTGGATGTGGAAGTATGATGGCGATTTGACAACTGCTCCTACTATGATCATCTTCAACAACGGCGGTGGTCAGCAGACAAAGGATTTGAAATTCGAAAATGGTGCAGTTTATAACCTTGCCGGTAAGACCAATGAGTCTGTCTCAACAGGCATCAACCAGGTAGGTAGCAAGAAGGCTCCTGCTAAGTTGAAGATTTACTCTATCAACGGTCAGAAGGTAGCTGAGGTAGGTAGCATGGCAGATGCTGAGTACATCCTCGCTCCTGGTGTATATGTTTGCGGCGGTAAGAAGTACGTCATTAAATAATCATCTGATACTCTTTTTGAATACGCAAGTTTTCGGCAGAAAACTTGCGTATTTTTTTATGCAATCGTTTGCATGTGTTTATTTTACTTTCAGATGCAATCGTTTGCACACAAAAAAGAGTGGGTTGGGCTTTGTTTCTTTGTTAATACCATATATTTTGGTTAAATTTGCAAATAGAATAATTTTTAACTAAATATCTTAACTTAATTCAAAAAATTTATGAGAAAGTTCAAGAAGAAGCTTTTTGCAGCGATGCTGCTGCTTCTTGCCTCGTCTAATGCGATGGCGACGGATGTCTTCACGGCTAATCGTACAGATTTCCGAGATGAAAGTATTTACTTCATGATGACTACTCGTTTCTACGATGGTGATCCAAGTAACAATGTGCTCTGCTGGGATAACCAGGAAGCGCAGAAGAGTACCAAGGACCCTTGTTGGCGAGGTGACTTCCAGGGTGTGATCGACAAGCTCGACTACATCAAGGCGCTTGGTTTCACTGCCATTTGGATTACTCCTGTCGTACAGAATGCGTCTGGTTATGACTACCACGGCTATCATGCTTCGGATTTCTCCAAGGTAGATTGCCGTTATCAGAGTGGTGATGGCAAAAAGAGTGGTGACGTGATGTTCCAGGAACTCATTGACAAGGCTCACGCCAAGGGTATCAAGATTATCCTCGATATCGTGCTCAACCACACCGGTAACTTCGGTGAGGAGCATTTTTGCAAGGAGTTCGACCGTGATACTCGTCTTCGTAACCAGGCAGACATCAATGCTTGTATGATTCCTAATTTGGAAACATTGGGTAGTGACTATCCAGGTCTTCAGCCTGGTTATCAGTATCAGCGTCGTCTTGCCATGATGAAGAATACCGATGGTCAGAATCATGATACTCATAACTACTGGCACCATTTCGGTAACTTCAACTGGGACTTGCCTAATCGTTGGTGGGCTCAGATTGCAGGTGACTGTGTGGACCTCAATACTGAGAATAATACAGTGGCTGATTATCTTGTCAAATGCTATGGCAACTTTATCAAGATGGGTGTCGATGGTTTCCGTATTGATACATCCGGTCACATCTCGCGTCTTACCTTCTGCAAGCAGTTCATTCCTCAGTTTGCTGCCCTCGGTAAGAAGTACGAGGACAAGCGATTGAACAAGGCTCCATTTTTCATGTATGGTGAGGTTTGTGCCCGTTTCGGTAGTGTGCAGTACCGTGGTCAGGACAACCTTTCACCTTATTATTATACATGGAAGGCTCCAAAGGATCTGATGGATGGCTTTGATGGCAGCCAGTCATACTGGGATACTCAGGAAATTTATGATAGTGGTACAGGTTATGATGCTAAGCTGATGCCTCTCTGCGAGAAGGATAATGCGGATTCTCCTGAAAGCAACAATACCTTTATGCTGAATGGTGCATGGCATGAGCCAGACTATTCTCAGTCAAGCGGTTTCAATGTAATCGACTTCCCATTGCACTACAACTTCTCTAATGCAGGAAGTGCATACGGCTTGGCTAAGTCTGGTGATATGAAATACAATGATGCTACTTTCAATGTGGTATATGTAGATAGTCATGACTACGGTCCTCAGCCAAGTGATGGTATCCGTTTCTCTGGTAGTGATGCTCAGTGGGCTGAGAATCTCTCTCTGATGTTTACCTTCCGTGGAATCCCATGTCTCTATTATGGTTCTGAGGTAGGTTTCCGTCGTGGTTCTGTGATTGACAAAGGTCCTAATGGTCCTCTTTCTAACACCGGTCGTGCTTACTTCGGTGGTTATATCACAGGTGATGTAGAAGCATCAGACTTCGGTGAATACAAGGCTTCTGGTAACGTGGATGCTACATTGAATCATGATTTGGCTCAGCACCTCATTCGTCTGAACAAGATTCGTCAGGCAGTTCCTGCTCTCCGTAAGGGTCAGTGGACAGATGAGGGTTGTGCTGCTAACGGCGGTATCGCCTTCAAGCGTGCTTACAAGGATAGTTATGCACTTGTAGCCCTCAATGGTGGTGCTACCTTCACAGATTGCCCAGCTGGTACTTATACAGACTTGGTAACAGGCAAGACTTACACAGGTTCTACTATCACCGTTGATGCTCCTAAGAATCAGGGCCAGGTTCGCGTTCTTGTGAAAGACTGGAAGGGTGGCAAGCTCATTGATGATGGTGCTTTCATCTACGAAACAGCTGCTCAGCATAAGGGTGGTCAGACCTATGATGGCAATGAAGAGGCTGGTACAACTTGGGTTGACGCGACTCCTCTTCAGCCTGTAAGCGTTTCTCTTTCTCCAGCTGGTGGTAGTTTCCGTACCAATACGGTAACTGTTACCGCAACACTCTCAGAAGACGCTGCGTCTGGTTGGTACCAGATTGAGGGACAGGATAAGGTAGATTTGACTCCTGGTCAGGCTGCCACCTTCACTATTGGCGAAGGTATGAACTTCAAGGATACTAAGACTGTGACTTGGAGTGCTACAAGCACTGAAGGCAAGGAGAAGACAGAAAAGGTTACTTATACCAAGGTTGATCCTAACGCATCTATCGTGGTCATGGTGAAGGCTGATAAGGCTCCTTACATCTACGCTTGGACAACAGGTGCTGACGAAAAGAAGTTGACAGGTGCATGGCCTGGTAAGGTAATGAACGGTCCTGAGGAGATTGATGGTGCTAAATACTGGACTTATGATGTCGATAACGTTGAGAGCTTCAATATAGTATTGAATAATGGTAGCGGTTCTCAGTCTGGTGACATCACTGGTATTACAGGCGATATCTACTTGGAATAC
>NZ_QTXV01000085.1:0-10263 GCF_003461825.1 Prevotella sp. AM42-24
AAATAAGTTAAACTAAAATGCTGCGGAATTTAGGATAAAAAGGTAGTTTGATAAGTAGTTTTTATTACAAGTATTGTACTTGTCAATTATCATGTTATCTGCACACATTGCTGAGGAACTATTATATTCAAAAGCATTTTAAATGTTGGTTATTTAGTAGATTTTATCTTTTTTAGTTGAATTCTATTGCAAAAAGGTTATTATTAGAAAGAAAAATTGTAATTTTGCAGTTAAATAGAAAAATATTCACTTTTTTAGTAAAATGGTAGAATCAATACAAAACTTTTTTATTCAGGTTAGCGATTTTCTCTGGTCGTATATTATTATTTCTGTCCTGATCTTCTGTGCGGTGTTTTTTACGTGGCGTACCCGATTTGTACAGTTCCGTCTTATCAAGGAGATGGTGAGGTTGTTGCTTCATCCAGATAAGGTGCAACCTGAAGAAATAGGACATGACGAACTTTCTATGGACGTGAAGGTGGATGGGGAGATGAAGCATATCTCTTCTTTCCAGGCCTTTGTGGTGGCACTCGCCAGTCGTATCGGTACAGGAAATTTAGCTGGCGTGGCTACTGCCATCAGCATTGGTGGACCAGGAGCTGTGTTCTGGATGTGGATGCTTGCTTTGTTGGGTTCGGCTTCGGCTTTTATCGAATCTACGCTTGCCCAACTCTATAAGCGAAAGGGAAAGACTTCTTTTTATGGCGGTCCTGCCTATTATATGAAGTATGGATTAGGAAAGGGATGGATGGGAATTCTCTTTGCCGTTTTGATGATCATCACTTTCGGTTTTGCCTACAATTCCGTGCAGAGCAATACCATCTGTCTGGCATGGCAGAAGGCTTTCGGTTTTGAACCTGCTACTATGGGTATTGTTCTCACTGCACTCACTCTGCTTATCATTTTCGGTGGAATCCAGCGTGTGGCAAAATTCTCTTCTACAGTGGTTCCTCTCATGGCTATAGTCTATCTGCTGATCGCCGTTGGTGTGGTCATCTGGAATATAACCAGTCTGCCAAAGGTTTTGCTGACTATTATAGAAAATGCTTTCGGATTCAATCAGGCTGCTGGAGGTGTGTTAGGTATTACCGTGATTCAGGGCATTAAGAGAGGTTTGTTCAGCAATGAGGCTGGTGAGGGTAGTGCGCCAAATGCGGCGGCTGTTGCTACCGTGAGCCATCCGGTAAAACAGGGATTGATACAGGCTCTTGGCGTCTTTACGGATACGCTGGTAGTTTGTTCCTGCACGGCATTCATCATCTTGGTAAGTGGTGTGGACGTTACGGCTTCTAATGGTATTCAACTGACGCAAGATGCCTTGACCCATGAAATCGGTAGTATTGGAAATCCTTTTGTGGCTGTGATGATATGGCTTTTTGCTTTTAGTAGTATCATTGGCAATTATTATTATGGTGAAACCAATGTGAGATATATCAAGGATTCCAAGTTAGGAGTCTTCATCTATCGTCTTGCTGTGGCTGCGATGGTAATGGTAGGAGCCGTTGTCTCGCTTGATTTTGCCTGGAGTTTTGCCGACATCACGATGGCGTTGCTCACCCTGTGCAATCTGGTAGCCATCGTCTTGCTTTCCCGTCAGGCGGTTTTCTTGCTTCAGGATTATCGCAAGCAGAAGAAAGAGGGAAAGAATCCTGTTTTCAAAAAGGATATGATGCCGGAAATCGCAGATCAGTTGGAGGCGTGGTAACTTTCAGGTAAGGTATAAATATAATTAATGTATTGAGATATGAGAAAGTTTTTATTATTTTTGTCTTTGATAGTAGCTATGGTTTGTAAGGCACAAACCAAGCAGGAGCTGTTGCCTGTGGGTACAATGGCACCAGATTTTACAGTTACCGATAGCGTGACGGGAAAGAAATTGTTCAGCCTTTCTGAATTGCGCACTCAAGTTACAGCTGATGGTAAGGTGAAGGCTGGAGTTTGGGTGGTTCTCGATTTCTGGGCTTCCTGGTGTCCTGACTGCCGTAAGGATATGCCTACCGTGAAGAAGATAGATGAAAAATATGGTAAGAAAATCAAACTTATCGGTGTTTCATTTGATACAGACAAGGCGAAGATGAATGGTTATCTTTCTGCCAATCAGTATTCATGGTTGCAGTATTCTGAATTCAAGAAATGGAAAGAAACTCAGATATCTAAAGATTATCAGATCTCATGGATTCCAACATCTTATCTCATAGATCCAGAAGGAAAAATTGCTTTTTCTACTCTGAATGCTGAGGAAATGCTTGAAAAACTTGATTCTTTGAAGGCTGAATTATAGAAAAAATGAGGATGTGTCAAAACGTAATGTTTGGTACGTCCTCATTTTATTATAATAGTTTTTAGATATTTTCTTTTCCTGTCATTATAATGCCATTCCTGCTTCGTATGAAGCATATTGATAACTTTTTTCTTAAAAAATTATTTTACTTCAGTCAATTTTCCTGTCTGAGAGTCGATGATATAACCATGCAGATTGACATCCTTGGGAACGAGAGGGTGGTTACGAATGGTGTTGACTGTATTTCTGACAGAATCCTCTGTATCGTGAAAACCTTCCAGCCAATGATCAAGGTCGATACCGCAAAGTCCGATAGTATCAATGACATCCTGATGGATTCCTCTCTTGACCATGATTTCCTTCATCTGTTGTCCGTTCATGTGGCAGGCACCACAGTTGGAATGGGCGATGACCATGATTTCCTTTACTCCTAATTCATAAACGGCAACCAGGAGGCTGCGCATGGCTGAGTCAAATGGGCTGATGACCAGTCCGCCTGCATTCTTGATGAGTTTAGCATCTCCATTTTTCAGTCCGAGGGCTGCTGGCAGGAGTGCTGTCAGTCTGGTATCCATACAAGATAAGATAGCAAGTTTCTTGTCTGGATACTTGCTTGTTAAATACTTCTCATAACCCTTATTGGCTACGAATTGTTCGTTATACTTGATAATTTCTTCGATAATCATAATATTGATGTTATTTATTCTCTTAAATTAATTAATGACGGAGCATAGTTACATCGTTTTTTTATTGCTTTCTATGCAGCTACTCCCTTTCTTTCTCCAACTATACTCCCCGTGCTTGTCGAATACAATCCAGTAGAGTACCGGCAGAATGGTGGCGATGAGCACCATTGAGATGAGGGTTCCGAAGAAAATGACGGCTCCCATCGGCGACCACAATGTATTGTTCTCTATCATCATCGGCAAAACACCTACAGAGGCTGCGGCTGATGTGAGGAAGATAGGACGCATACGGCGCTCGCCAGCCTGGAAAGCTGCATCTTTTACGGAAAGTCCCTTGTCGCGGCGCAGTTCTTCGGCATAGTCTAACATGATGATACCATTTCTCACCAGGATACCCATCAGGCTTACTACACCCAAGATGCAGGTAAGACTCACGTCGAATCCTGTTATCAGGAGTCCTATAGCAGCACCGAAAATACAGAGCGTCATGGATGAGAGATTTACCAGAGCCAGACTGATGCGCTTGAAATGGAAGAGCAGGATGAAGAAGATGATCAGTGCTGCTATCATCACGCCAGAGGTAACTTGTGGCAAGGTCTCGGCATCCTTCTCTGCCATACCGCCTATTTCCCAATGAAGGTCGGGATCGAGCGAGAGATCCGATACTTCCTCCTTCAGTTTGTTGGCTAATTTGTTGGCATTGAATCCTCTCAATGGTTCACCGATGATGGAAATGGTGCGCACGCCATTTCTGCGTACGATGCTTCCATCGTGCCAATCGGGTGAAATCTTTGCCAGCTGCCGGAGAGGAACACTCGATGTTCCTCCCATCACAGGGATGTATTCGTTGGCAAGATCACTATCATTCTGTGATTTCAATACCATCTTTACCGGATAATCGCCCTCCCAAAGGGTGGATATTGGAATGCCATCGCCAAAGTGTATGGCAAGATCGGCCGAAAGAAGCGTCTTGTTCACGCCCAGTCGGTTGGCCTCGGTTGCGTCAGGAGTTACTCTGATGCCCGGCAATGGTTCTTCGTAATTGGTGCGAATCAGATTGATGCCTTCTATCTGATGCATGCAGGCTGCTATTTTCTTGGCTGCTGCCTTCAGATCCCTGATACTGTCGCCGCTCACCCTTACTTCGATAGGATAGGTGGCGTTATTGTAGTCCATCTGTTTGAAACGGATATAGCAGTCAGGAAAATAGTTGGAATAGCGGTCGGCATATCGGTCGAGCACTTCTTCTGTAGCGCTGTTGTCAACTGTATTTACGATAAACTGTGCAAAGTTCGGTCCGCCAATCTGAGGCGCATATGTGGTATGGAAACGAGGTGAGCCTTGTCCTATAAATGTGGTTACGGCTGTTACCTGTGGGTCGCGCTGCAGGATGTGGGCCATCGAGTCTGCCACCTGTGCCGTCTTCTCGGCGGTGGTTCCGTTAGGGAGATAGAACTCCACAGCAAACTGGTTTCTCTCGGCAATAGGCATCATTCGCTGCGGCAGGTTCACGAAGATAAAGCCTCCGATGATGATCAATGCCAATCCTGTGATGAGGGTGGTGCGAGGGAATGAGAAACAGTGTTTCAGCAACCAGGTGTAGCCCATCTGCAGATAGTCGAGCGGCTTTTTCCGGGCATTTGGATTGGGTTGACTGTTGATGCCCTGATGAATTACCATATACTGCAGATAGGGTGTAAGCAGCAGCGAAACTGTGAGCGAGATACTCAGGATGATGAACATTGCCCAAGGGAACGACTGTACGAAATCGCCCATATCGCCATGCATGGTAAAGAGGAATGGAAAGAAGGTGAGCGAGATGCTGAGCGTGGCTGAAAGCACCGACATGAAGAATTCGCGAGGGGCAGCGATGGCTGCGTGCCAGCGAGACATACCATGTCCTAATTTCTCCATGTAATTGTCGATAATCACCACAGAATCATCCACCACCATACCTAAGGTTACAATCAAAGCAGCCAGAGTAACGGTGTTCAGTTCCATGCCGAAAATATAGAAGATGCCCACTGACGAGAAGATGGTGATAGGGATGCTGAGAGCTGAAACTTCTGCCACGCGGCGTGGCATTAGCAGGATGACCACGATGATGACGGAGATGACCGATATGAGCAGTTCACGGAGGAAGGTAATCACAGATTCGCTTACCACCCTGCTCTGGTCGGTGATGGTATTGATGTGAACATCATCGGGCAGTGTCTGCTCAAATTCATCCATTGCCTGATGTACGTCTCTTCCCATTTTCACGATATCATTGCCCGGTCGCATCTCGATGGATAGGAGTACGCATTTGTTGCCGTTGCTCTCGATGTATTTGTTCAGCTTGGGATATTCTCTTTTGATTTGGGCAATGTCTTTCAGTCTGACGATGTTGCCTTTCGGGTCGGAATAGACAATTTGTTCTGCCACATCCCGTTCGTTGTTGTAGGAGTCGGTGATGTGGATGGGCATATTGAGCTGGCTCAGTTCCAAATTGCCGCTTACGGTAGTGAAACCTTGCAAGGCAAGATCATTCAGTACCTTGTAGGATCCAATGCCATATTTTGCTAACTTATTCTGATCCAGATAGATACTAATTTGCTCGTTCTGCAGTCCGTAGGTGCGGAGGTTGGAGATGGCATCGATACGACGCAGTCTGTCCTTCAGTTGGTCGATGTAAGTATTCAGTTCCCGATAGGTTTTCTGTTTGCTTTCCATCGTGATAAGCAGGGCAGAGGTGTCGGCGATATCATCCACGGCTTGCAGGGCGAGAACCCCTGATGGCAGGGAAGCTTTGAAGGCTTGCAGTCCATGTTTGAACTTGCTCCAGAAGGCATCGCGGTCCTCCACGTCATCGTTGAGTTCCAGGAACACAATCAGCATGCCGTCTTTGCTCTGTGTATAAGTCTTCTTCTTGTTCACCTCCTTGTATCCGAAGATAAAATTCTCCAATGGTTTAGCCACCCGTTCTTCCACTTCATCGGATGTGGCACCTGGATAAACAGCCACGCAGGCACCTTGACGAATGGTGAATTGTGGCATTTCCTGCTTTGGCATGATACAGATGCCCAGTATGCCCAAGAAGACAAGCATCCCCATGAGCAGGATCACGATGTTGTGGTTGCACATGGCCGACTCTATGAATGAGCGCTTGATGATGCGGTTGGGCTTTCTGGTGATGCGAGCCTTGATGTGGTCGTGAAGGGCGGTGTCCTTCTTTGGCTTATATGTATCTGGATTCATTTCTTTTCCCTCCACTTTTTATCGTTTTTCATTCTTTCTGGTATCTACTTTCATCCCTTCAGAAACTTTCTGCTGACCATTGATGATGACTTGATCACCAGTGTTTAAACCCGATAGAATGATGATGCCATCTCCCTCGAATTCGCCTGTAACGACAGGTTGCTGATGCGCCTTTCCGTTCACTACGGTCCATACGAATCGGGAATTATCTACGTCGAGTTCAATGCATTGTGGGGGAACGATGATTTTGGATGATGCTGCAGAACTGCCCTGTATCTGAGCATTGCAGACCATGCCTGGGAGCAGTCGGCCCTGTGGGTTGGTGATGCCCACTTTGATATCGTAAGTATGTGAGATAGGGTTGGCATCTATGCCCTTTTCAGAAATCGTGCCATAGAAGACGGCCCCTCCAAGGGCTGCAACCGTCAATTTTACATTGTCTCCTACATGGAGGTGTGAAATTTCTGCTTCTGGTATAGAGACTTTGGCGTTGACTTGTTTGACATCTGCCAGTTTCAGCACGGGTTGCCCTGGAAGCACGTAGGTTCCCATATCCACGTTTTTAGCAGCGATGACACCCGCAAAGGGGGCAGTGATGGTAGAGTGGGAGAGTTGTTGTCGGGCGATACTTTCGGCAGCTTTTGCCTGTTCCAATTTGCTTTCTATCTCCACCCATTTCATGTCCGAGATAGTTCCAGACTGATGGAGGGGTTGGAATCTTCTGTATGCATCTTCTGCTTGTTTTAGAGTAGTGAGCGTTGCGCGGTGTGCCTCCTTCACAGTGGTAGGATTGATGGTAGCGAGCAGTTGACCCTTGCTGACTCTATCTCCCTCATCCACACGGATGGAAGTGATGTTGCCTGCGATTTCGAAACTGAGTGTAGAACCCATCTTTTCCTCAATAGTTCCCACATAATCCTTCGTACCCTCCAGGTTGGTATCTCCCACGGAGAGCGTTTCTACCTTTACGGATTTCTTTTCTGTCTTCTTTGCTTTTTCTGTGCATCCCGTCAGCATCAGACCGCTGATGATGAATGCGATGAGCCATCCCATCAAACTCTCTATCTGTTTCATCTCGATAATTTTTTAGTTCTTGCAAAGATAATGCATTTTTGCTAAAGCATGGGAAAATTAGATTTAAAAAAACAAAAAAGCCATTTGTTCTTTTTCAAACAGTCATTTCTGTTTTCATCTTTTTTAAAAGTGTCTGTCACTTATCGACATTCTAAGAATAGTGGGCAAAAAATATTATATTCTTGTTTGTTTGCCTATTTGTTTGCATGTTTACCTCTTCAAAATCAGAAATATGTTATCCTATGAGATAATAAAGTAGAATCGTCATCCGCATTTCTTTAATTCCTCAGTTCAATATATTAGAAGAGCAGGAGTGCAGACAACAAGCCTTAGAATAATTTGATTTTGTAAATTTTGATGTATTTGGGTATATAGTTAGAGTATAGAACGTTTTACTCTCCAAAAATATCAACCAATAAAAGTCTTTAAAACTTCTTTTGTAGCCTTGGCAATCTCTTTCGCCTCCTGATAGCACCCATCAATTTCTTCATAGGTGTATGCATTCCGAGCTTCAGCGATGCTTTCGGTTGCAACCTCTTCGAACATCTCGAAGACGATTTGTTCATTATTATTCTGCTTCATATTTAACACTATTAAGAATTCGTATTTCCTTGTTCGAGTATCACCCAAACACCGGCATTCGCTCTTCCTTCATGTCTAATTATTCCCGCTTTTTGTAATACAGATAAGTCACGTTCTTTGGTACGTTGCGTTACCGACATTGTTTCCGACATTTCCTTACCCGTAACAAAGGGATTTACCTTAATCATAGAAATGATATTTAACTGACGCTCAGATAGTTGCTTTCCGACACGTCTCCGACATTTATCTCCGACATTTACACCGCCATCCCCGCCACGTTCTGCGATAACTTCGTCTATCGTTTTGCGCTGAATAATCGCCATCACGCCACCTCCATTTTCTTCTATCATTGGCAATGGCAAACTGGCACGTTCAAACTCCTCGGCAATCTTCTTGAAGCCACGTACCCATGACTCCACAAAGCCTGCTTTGTAAAAAACATTAGCAATATTATGGTTACGAGAATAAGAAGAATGCTTCTGCAACAAAGCTGCAGGAGTCAACTCTTTTGGCAACAATCCATAATTCCACAATTCTATACTGCGGTCGTAGATACGCATCTGGATGGCTGGGCCAGTATAAGCCTTATGCCATGATTGTAACTGTTTGAATGCCAGTTCAAATATAACGAAAATACCAAATCCGAGAAATAATTCGCATAATCCCGGTAATCCTGGTCTCGATTTATTCTTCCTTGATAATCCAATCACTAATCGTTCGCTGATTGCTATCGAAATTTACGCCTATTTTAAACAAGCGCTTGCCATCGGCGGAATAAGGAATCAGATATCCTTTTTCATCTATCTGCCTGATAGCTTCCTCTGCAGAGCCATCATACTTTAGCTCGAAAACATATACGGCATCAGGCATATACACCACAGCATCTGCTCTGCCAATTGCACTATCCTCTTCTACTTTCATGTGGGCACCCATCAGGTTGAAGATAAGATAGAATACCGTCTGAAAATCACGTTCGTTCTTATTGCTCAGGCGATTGGAAATGCTGGCAAGATACGCCTTTAGGCGAACCATTGCTCCTTCTACATCTGCATCATAAAGCTTTTCCAAAAAATCACCTACCAGACTGTTGTTATCCAGAGATATAGGGGAAAGATAGTTGGGTGAAAGACTCTTGAGCATACCAATCTTAACCTCCCTGTTAGGATACTCCAAAGTATAGCGGTGCAATATAGGGTTATACTTCTTGATGGTGAGATAACCACTCTGATAAAGCAGCGGAAGTGCAGAAGTCATCATTTCTGGTGAAACATCAAAGTCATCTACATCACATGACTTTTTCTCAATATCCATTACATTGACATGATACTTCTGCAATGTTTTAATGAGATAAGTTGGCGTACCAGAACCAAACCAATATGGAGCAATGTCGCGTGCATTCAATGCTTTTACCAAGCTGAATGGATTGAAGACATCCTCAGATTTCTTGCTGAAATGATAACCATCATAGAATCGTGTCAACTCTGTCAGACATTCCTCATACGTCATGCCAAGATCATCGCCCAATGCCTCAATATCAGGTTTCATCTGCGTAATAAGTTCCGTCTTACTGATACCACAGATAGCTGAGTACTGGTCGAACATACTGATATTGTCAAGGTTGTTGAGTTCGCTGAAAATGCTAAGTTGCGAGAACTTCGTGATACCCGTGATGAAGGTGAACTCTAAGTAAGGGTCGAGCATCTTAAGAGGACTATAGAAATTCTGCATGATGCGACGCAACTGACTAAGATTATCTTTCTCATGCACCACATCCAGCAATGGGGCGTCATATTCATCTATAATGACCACCACCTTTTCGCCTGTCTGCTCGTATGCCTTCTTCACTAGATCTTTCAAACGGAGATTTGCATCCACCTGATGTGTCTTGTATCCCCAGCGAGTTTCCTGCTCTTCAAGCATATCAGCCAAATATCTTTCCAATTGCTCCACGCTCATGTGTTTGGCACCGCTCAGATCAAAATGAAGCACTGGATGCTTGATCCATTCCTTCTCATAATCTGCAATGGCTAATCCTTCGAAAAGTTCTTTCCTTCCCTCAAAATAAGCTTGAAGGGTAGAGGCAAAAAGAGATTTTCCGAATCGTCTTGGGCGACTCAGAAAGACGTACTTCATTTTTTTCTCTCGAAAATCAACGATGTATTTGGTCTTATCTACATAGAGATAATTGCCCTCTCGGATATTCGAGAATGTCTGTATTCCTACAGGATAGAAATTTACTATTTTTGCCATATTTCCACGTGCTTTACGTTTTGCGCTGCTAAATTACAAAGAAAATCTGAATTAGCCAAGCATAAATTTAAATATTTCCCTTTCTGTTTCTAACTATGTCATTTGGCACCGGTAAACAAGTCATTTACAGGAGGTAAACAAGTCATTTACGAG
>NZ_QTXV01000086.1:0-10122 GCF_003461825.1 Prevotella sp. AM42-24
TCAAGGCTTTTCTATTCAAAGTTTTCAATAGGGGTAGTTACCTAAGGGGATTTGAACTTAAAATAAGCATAATAGGAGGCGATGATTAACCTTAATAGAAGCTAATGGTTAGTCTTAATAGAAGCTTGAATTAGCCCCAGCAGTCAACCCTGGATGGGAATAAGAGAGAAACGAATGTCTTTCTTCATTGTAAATATTTCCTTCTATATTTTGCCAACTCGTTTTTAGTCGATGTAGCTCTCAAGAAATGGATTTCAGCATAAAAACGATTCTCTTTTTACAACTTTTCGCATCAAAGAATAATAGTAATGCTTTATTATAATCTCATGTTGTACGACTATATAATCCCATGTCGTACGACAATAGTGATGCAATCGTACGTTTATAGGGACCCATGTCGTACGACATGAGAGCCTTATAAACATTATTCTTCAATCACGAAAATCATAACTATCTGATTTTCAGTACCTTCTTTTCCTTGTTCATATTTTCAATATTCACACACAAATAAGATTCAGTTGAAAATACAGAAATCTCAGCAAGGAAAATGTAAAGAGAAACTCACAAATGCCTCTGATTAATAATATGATGAAGGGTGATGAAGGGTTGAATTGCACCCTTCACCCCCTGAAACTCCGATAAACACATGGGATTTAGGCGGAAAGATGAAGGGTGACGAGATTTTACGAGTGCCGTTTCTAAAAAAAATCCTGATATTCGATAAATACCCCTATATTTCCAAAATGCTTGCTTACGGCACTAATGTGCCCTGGCTGAAGCACCAAAGTGCCCTGGCTGGAGCACTTTTAGGGCACAGAGAATTATAGTGCTAACTCTCAGAGATAGTGGTGCTATCTTTCAGAGATAATACTGCATTATAGTCTTTTTTAGAATAAATTGAACTATGAAAACATGTAAAAATGTACGGCTTTTTATGAAATTATCCGTAGAATATTACCGCATTTGTTTAACCAAAACATGATTGTTTGCGAACACACAAAAAAAGTGAAATAAAAATTTCATTTTAACAGGATTGTAATTGGGTGCAACGAAAAATATAATTGTCTTCAATGCGTAGCTACATAAGACAATATAATAAACTTTTAATAAGTAAATCTATGAATTTAAGAAGAATTTCAGCTTCATGTTTTTGTTTGTTGCTGGCAGGAAATTTAGCAGTTTCAGCTCAAACAGTGACACTCGGTTCCAACAAGGTCTCTTTGAAGGCGGCGTTTGAGAAAATCGAGAAGGCTTCTAAGTACAAGATAGCTTACAACTCGTCGTTGATTGATGCAAATCGCACAGTCACCATCAGTAAGACAAAAGGGGATGTATTGGAGATATTAAACCTCTTATTAAAGGAAAGCGGTTGCACTTATGAGAAAAAAGGAAATTATCTGATTGTAAAACCTCAATCTAAAAAACAACCTGGCAAGAAAAATATAAAGCGAGTGACTGGTCAACTCCTCGATGAAATGGGAGAACCGATGATTGGTGTGACGGTCATGGTGAAAGGTACAACTACAGGTGTTGTAACTGATATTGATGGAAATTTTACGATTGAAGACGTACCTGAAGATGCGTCGGAACTACATGTTTCTTATATAGGTTATGAAGCCAAAGATGTGCAGATTTCATCTTCTTCTTTGCAAATCAAGATGACTCCTGATAATGAGCAGTTGGATGAAGTGGTTGTAGTCGGTTATGGTACCGTCAAGAAGAATGACCTTACGGGTTCTGTTTCGGCTATTAAGCCAGATGAGTTCAACCGTGGTGCCAAATCAAGTGCGCAGGATGCTCTGGTTGGTAAGGTGGCTGGTGTAAATGTGGTTTCCAGTTCTGGTGCTCCTGGTTCTGGTTCTACTATTCGTATCCGAAGCGGTGCTTCACTTTCTGCTTCCAATGATCCGTTAATTGTTATTGATGGAGTACCTGTTGACAACTCTTCTATTGAGGGCGGAACTAACCTTATCGGTGGTATAAACCCTAATGATATAGAGACCTTTACCGTCTTGAAAGATGCTTCTGCTACGGCAATCTATGGTTCGCGAGCTTCTAATGGTGTCATTGTTATTACTACAAAAAAAGGAACCAATGGTGCACCTAAGTTCAATTACTCTGCCAATTTTGCTTTGAGTACAACTGCCGACCGTCTGGAAGTATTGAGTGCTGATGAGTTCAGAGCATTTGTTCCTACTGTTTCTGGTGTTCCAGATAATATCGTAATGGGTAGCAGCAACACCAATTGGCAAGACGAGATTTACCGTACGGCATTTGGTATGGACCATAATATTTCCATGTCGGGAAGCATCCGTAAGAAAATACCGGTGAGAGTATCTCTCGGTTATACAAATCAGGATGGTGTCATTCGTAGCAATAACTATCAGCGTTATACATTCGATGGCGGTATTTCACCTAAATTCTTCAAAGATCATCTGAGCTTAAATGTCAATGTAAAGGCATCCTATGAAGATAATAAACGTGTAGATGAAGGCGTAGTAGGCAGTGCTTTGTCTTATGATCCGACTCGTCCTGTTAAGACGGGAAGTGCAACTTCCGCTACAGATCCTGGATTGGGATATTTTATCTGGATGAATGGCAATGCGCCAATGGCTATTCAGGGCGACAACCCGATGGCGCAGTTGGACTTGCAGAATATGCAAAATAAGATTTACCGTTCTATAGGTAATGCTTCTATCAATTATAAGGTACATGGTCTGGAAGATTTACAGCTTAATATGAATTTAGGCTATGATATCCTGCAGAGTAAGTACGCAAAGGATGTTCCTGATTTGGCAGGTATGATGTACACCGGCAATAAGAAGGATGGAACAGGATTGGATTATGATTCCAAGCAGAAGAAACGTAACACCTTGTTGGATCTTTATGCAAACTATCAGCATACATTCGCAGAAAAACATGATGTGAGTGCAATGGCTGGTTATGGTTGGCAGCATTTCTGGAAGAAGTTTAATGATACGACTCTTTCTCCAGAAGGCGAAGAACTGTTTTCTCCTAAACATTCAGAGTCTGAATATTATCTTCTGTCTTTGTATGGCCGCTTGAATTATGCCTTCACCAATAAATATATGGTTACGGCAACTTTGCGTGCTGATGCTTCTTCTCGTTTCGCAAAGGGAAACAGATGGGGTTATTTCCCTTCTGTAGCTTTGGGATGGAAACTCTCGGAAGAGAAATTCCTTAAGAACAGCAAGGTGCTTACCAATCTGAAGTTGCGCCTGAGCTATGGTCTTACCGGTCAGCAGGATATTATCAATGACTATCCTTACATGACCACTTTCTCTGTATCTTATCCAGAGTCCAGCTATCTTTTTGGTGATAAATGGTACAATACCTATCGCCCAAACGGATATGATAGAGACATTAAATGGGAGACTACAGAGACTTGGAATGCTGGTTTTGACTATGGTTTTCTTAACAACCGCATCTATGGTTCGCTCGATGTTTACAAGCGCCATACCAAGGATTTGCTGAATACGATTCCTGTGATTTCTGGTGTGAACTATTCTGCTGTCCTGACCACTAATATTGGTGAGATGGACAATAAGGGTGTGGAATTTTCTATCAACGCTGTGCCTATCGATACCAAGGATTTTACATGGACTGTAGGATTTAATTATACCTGGAATGATTCTGAGATTACTAAACTGAATGTTTCTGATAGCGAAGGTTCTTATGTAGAGACGGGTGCTATTTCTGGCACAGGTAAGTTTGTGGAATGTTTCATGGTAGGTAAGCGCCCATATACTTTCTATCTGGCAAAACAGGCTTATGATGAGAATGGAAAGCCTATTGAGGGAAAATATGTACAGCCTGATGGTTCTGTTTCTGCTACTGAGACACGTTATGCCAACAAGTGTGCGTTGCCAAAGTCTTATCTTGGTTTCAATACCCAATTCTCTTACAAACAGTGGGAGTTAGGTATTACAGGTCATGGTTCTTTCGGCAATTACATCTATAATTACATTGAGGCCGACCAGTATCAGCAGCAGGTTTATAGCGATCAGGGCAATTTCTCCAATATATTGAAAGTAACAGCCGAAAAGGGCTTCCAGCAGCAACAGTTATATTCAGACTATTTCTTGCAGCGTGGCGACTTCTTCCGCATTGACAATATCACTTTGGGTTATACATTCAGGAAATTATGGAACAGCAGTTCTTCTCTGCGTGTATCGGCAGCTGTACAGAATGTTTGCACATTCACCAGCTATTCTGGTATTGATCCGGAAATATACTCAGGTATTGACAGAAATGTTTATCCACGTCCTCGTACCTACTCATTGTCTTTCAATCTTAACTTCTAAATGGTCTCAATAACGATAGGATTATGAAAAAGAATATTTTTAAACTTTTGATATTTATATTGATGGGTAGCCTGACTACTTCATGTTTTGGCGACCTGGATACAATGCCTCTTGACGAAACTCAGTTGGTGGGCGAAAAAGTATATAATACGGCTGATGGCTATACGGGTGTTTTGGCAAAATGTTACAGTTCTCTTATCCTGACAGGACAGAAAGGCGGTGATGGTGGCGATGGTGACCTTGAAGGTGCCAATGAAGGATATTCTGGCTATGTGCGCCTGATGTTCTATCTGCAGGAGTTGAGTACTGATGATTTCATCATGCCTTCTTCTTCCAATGGATTGCGTAAGTGTCTGAATCTGCAGTGGGATGCTTCTAATGCTTCGGTTATCCGCTGGACTTATCAGCGTCTGTACATGACTATAGCTTATTGCAACGAATTGTTGCGTGAGTGTACAGAGGATAAACTGAAGTCTCGTGGCCTCTGGAATCAGCTGGGAGATGAGTGTGCTTCTTATCGTGCTGAGGCTCGTTTCATCCGTGCTTATTGCTATGCTACTTTGTGCGATTTGTTTGGTGCCGTACCTTATATAGACGAGAATACCGGTGTGAAGGATATTCCTGCACACCGGTCGCGCAAGGAAATCTTCGAATTTGCAGAAAATGAATTGAAGAATATCGATGGCGACTTGAAGGCTCCTGGTGCTAATGTTTATGGTAGAATAGATCGCGTGGCAGCCTGGTTCCTGCTTTCCCGTATGTACCTGAATGCGCAGACATGGATAGGTGAAAACCATTATAATGATGCTCTGACCTATGCAAAGAAAGTAATCGATGATAACCATTATCCTCTGGCTTCAGACTACCGTCAGATTTTCCTTGCTGACAATGACCAATGCAAGGAAATCATCTGGCCTTTGGTACAGGATGGACAGAGAGCACAGAGTTCTGCCGGTACTAACTTCTATGTGAAGGCATTCGTAAATGGTCCGATGAACGAACTCTATAATACTGGTATCGGTTCTCGTGGCTGGGGTAATGTGAGAGCCAAGACAACTCTCGTAGATGCCTTTGATGCGGACGATGTGATGTTTGATACAAATGATACATGGGGAAATAATAAAAAGGATAAGCGTGCGCAGTTTATGACAGCCTTGCCTAATCAGGTGAAGGAAACATGGGATTCTAAGGATGCTATGACCAGTACATATACCTGTGGTTATGGTTATATTAAATGGCGTAATGTAACCAAGGAAGACCAAATTCCAGAAAGTGGTGATGCTTATACCTCTATCGACTTCCCGCTTTTCCGTACAGGAGAAGCTTACCTGACTGCCGCTGAGGCGATTCTTCGTGGAGCAGATGGTACCAAGGATGAGGCTTTGAAATACGTCAATGAAATCCGTCAGCGTGCTTATATGAGCGGTAAATATGCCAAGGATGGTGTGCGCTCGGATGTTTCTGGAACCATTGGCTTGAATGAACTTACTCTCGATTTCCTGATGTCTGAACGTCAGCGTGAGTTGGCTTCTGAGTTGGTGAGACGTACCGACCTGATTCGTTTTGGCAAGTTTACCAAGGGATATAACTGGGACTGGAAAAATACTGAGCGATTAGGTACAGATGTAGATGATCATTTCCAATTGTTCCCAATTCCTCAAACTGAGTTCTCCAACAATCCTCTGTTGAAGCAAAATGATGGTTATTAAAATAATGGAAATAAACCTTATACTATATAAATCATAAATGAAGAATCTTAGAATAAAGACTTTAGCCTTGGTGTTGGCTACTTTTGGTTTGGGCGTAAATGCCCAAACCACATTTGAAGAAATTAGTGCAGACCTTAATAAGGCTGGTGGTGTTTATCTGGCTTATCCTAAGGTGGAAGCCAAGCAGACTCCTGCCCCTAAGGGTTATAAGCCTTTCTATGTAAGCCATTATGGAAGACATGGTTCCCGCTATCTTTTGGGAGACGGTGACTATCAGTGGATTATCCAGCTGATGACGAAAGCTGATGCTGTAAATGGTCTTACTCCTTTGGGAAAGGATGTGTTGCAGCGATTACAACTTGTTTGGAAAGAGACTGAGGGACATGGAGGCGATTTGACTCCGCTGGGTGTTCGTCAGCATCAGGGTATTGCCGAGCGTATGTCGAAGAACTTCCCTGAAGTGTTCCGTGGTAAGCGCCAGATTTCTGCCCGTTCTACCGTTGTTTACCGTTGTGCGATGAGTATGGTTGCTTTTGGTGACCGTCTGAAGGGATTGAATCCTCAACTTGATATCAATTATGAGATGAGTGAGAAATACATGTCTTATCTCAATTATCATACCGATCGTTCTAATGCCTTTACTCATGGAGAAAAGGGACCTTGGGTAGAGGAATACCGCAAGTTTGAGGCGGCACAGGTTAAGCCAGACCGTCTTGTCAATTCATTATTTTCAAATGCTGATTTTATCCGTTGCGAGGTAAATCCTGCCAATTTGATGTGGGGATTGTATTGGATTGCTGTAGATATGCAGGATATTGAAACTCCTTTGTCTTTCTACGATATTTTCACCGCTCAGGAAATGTTTGATTTGTGGCAGTGCGTCAATTACCGCTTCTATATCTGTAATGCAAATCCTTTAGCAAGTAAGGGCCTTGTGATGGCTAATGCGAAAACCCTTGTGGAGAATATTATAGAGTCTGCTGATTCTGCCATGAAGAATCGTTCTATTGCAGCTACCTTGCGCTTTGGGCATGATGGCAATGTTATTCCTTTGTTGGCTTTATTGCAGATAGAAAACTTCGATGTGGCTGTGGCTGGACCTGCTGAAGTTTATAAGCATTGGTGTGATTTCAAGGCAACTCCTATGGCTTCTAATGTCCAACTTGTATTCTTCGAGAATAAAAGTCGTGATGTCTTAGTGAAGTTCTTGCATAATGAGAAGGAGGTTCACATTCCTGTAAAAACTGATATTTGGCCTTATTACCATTGGAATGAGGTGAAAGAGTATTATCAGAAACGTCTGTCTGCTCTTCCTTAATAAATTTGTATTGATTTTAGTTAAGTTAAGTTTAAGAATGGCTTCTGCTCCGGCAGAAGCCATTCTTTTGCAATATATTTCTATTATTTCCTTCCGAAGTCGGCAGGGATTTCGCCCCAAGTCTTGGTATCCCATTTCAAAATAGGGATGGTAACCTGATGGGTGCGGAGCCAGTTCTCTGCGCGGGCTATGATCTGATGGAGCTGCGCGGTCTGGGGAGTATGCTCCAATTTGGTCTTACATTGTTTCTTTTTTACCCACAACTGGGCATTCACGCTGTCGCTATAGATTACCTTGTCAGTAATCCCCCTTTGCTCCATCAGGGCAAGGGCGTGGACTATGGCGAGGAACTCGCCGATATTATTGGTGCCGTGAAGTGGACCGTAGTGGAAAACCTGTGCTCCCGTCTGCAGGTCTATGCATTGGTATTCCATCGGACCGGGATTGCCGGAACAGGCTGCATCTACAGCCCAGGCATTTGCCATTACTTCATTGGGCAATGGTAAAACGGTATCGTTTCTCCATGATGGAGGATTCACAGGCATATTACTCATATTTCTATTATTTCTGTTGGGGTTAAAAAAGTAAATGAGCATGTCCCAATCTTAATGTTGGGACGATGCTCATTATTTGTCAATAGTCAATATTCTTATTAAATTGTAGGTTATTATATCTTGAATTTCCTTTCTTATAGAGAATTCTTACATAATAATAAACCCCCTACATTAGGATCATTACATTCTTTCTGGAACCTCGATGCCGAGAAGGGACATACCGTTCTTCAAGATCTTAGCGACATTGGCTGCAAGAACCAGACGAGTGATCTTCTCTGCCTCGCTCTCAGCATTCAGGATGCTGTAGTCGTGATAGAACTGGTTGAACTCCTTGGTCAACTCGTAGCAGTAGTTGGCAATACCTCCAGGGTTGTAGTTGTTGCCTGCATCGGCTACGGCTACAGCGAAGTCGTTCATTTTCTGGATGAGGTCGATCTCCTTCTCGTTGATAGGTGCATCAGCGCCCAACTCTGCAGGAATCTCGATGCCCTCGGCTGCTGCCTTGCGCATGATGCTGCGGATACGAGCGTAGGTATATTGGATGAAAGGACCTGTGTTGCCGTTGAAGTCGATACTCTCCTCTGGATTGAAGAGCATATTCTTGCGGGCATCTACTTTGAGAATGAAGTACTTCAATGCTCCGAGACCCACGATGCGTGAAATCTCCTGACGCTCTTCCTCGCTCATGTCCTTGAACTTGCCCAGCTCATCGCTTGTCTGGCGAGCGTCCTTGATCATCTCTGCCATCAGGTCATCTGCATCTACTACAGTTCCTTCGCGGCTCTTCATCTTACCATTAGGCAACTCTACCATTCCGTAAGAGAAGTGAACCAAGTCCTTACCCCACTTGAAGCCGAGGCGGTCGAGCAGGATAGAGAGTACCTGGAAGTGGTAGTTCTGCTCATTACCTACTACGTAGATCATCTTGTCGATAGGGAAGTCCTTGAAACGGAGGTCGGCAGTACCGATGTCCTGAGTCATATAGACAGAAGTGCCGTCAGAACGGAGTAGGAGCTTCTGGTCGAGACCCTCGTTGGTGAGGTCTGCCCACACAGAGTTATCGTCCTTGCGGAAGAAGAGACCCTTCTCCAAGCCTTCCTCTACTTTCTTCTTACCTTCGAGGTAAGTGTTTGACTCATAATATATCTTGTCGAAACTTACGCCCATCATCTTGTAAGTTTCATCGAAGCCAGCGTAAACCCAGCTGTTCATCTTCGCCCAGAGTGCACGAACCTCAGGGTCGTTGTTCTCCCACTTGACGAGCATTTCGTGAGCCTCCTTGATCAGCGGAGCCTCTGTCTTTGCTTTCTCTGTGGCAGCTTCTTCGTCCATACCTTCCTTCATATACTGAGCCTTGAGTTCTGCGATTTCCTCACGGTAGTGCTTGTCGAAGGCTACATAGTAGTCGCCGATGAGGTGGTCGCCCTTCTTGCCGGAAGTTTCTGGAGTTTCGCCATTGCCCCACTTGAGCCAAGCGAGCATTGACTTACAGATGTGAATACCACGGTCGTTGACGATGTTGGTCTTGATCACTTTATTGCCGTTTGCCTCCATGATCTGAGCCAAAGACCAGCCGAGGAGGTTGTTGCGCACGTGACCGAGGTGGAGAGGCTTGTTGGTGTTAGGAGAAGAGTACTCGATCATGACGAGTGGGCTGTTCTCTGTAACTGGCTTCTCACCGAACTTAGGGTCAGCGTTGATGGTGTTGAGGAGTCCTACCCAAGCGGCAGGAGCGATAGAAAGGTTGAGGAAACCTTTTACCACATTGAAGTCTGCGATAACATGAGCGCAGTTTTTCTTCAAGTACTCACCGATTTCCTGTGCAGTATCCTCAGGTTTCTTCTTAGATATCTTGAGGAATGGGAATACGACGAGGGTAAGGTTACCTTCGAAATTACTCTTGGTCTTCTGCAGGGCTACCATTTTCTCTGGCACGTCCTGACCATAAAGCTCTTTCACCGCAGCGATTACTGAGCTGATGATTTCGTTTTCTATCTTCATTATCTTAAATGTATCTTTTTTACCGGTAATATTTTTCTATGCCTGGTCAAAAGTCCTCATCCGAGGGGGCAAATCGCTCTGAATGGAGCATAATTTTGACTTAGCGGCTGCAAATTTACAAATAATTATTGAATTACGCAAAGAAATATTGCGCATTATTATTTTTTTTGTTTCATTTATCAATAGTTCGTTAAAATTTGAGATAATGGCTAAGC
>NZ_QTXV01000087.1:0-9723 GCF_003461825.1 Prevotella sp. AM42-24
TAAAATAAGTTAAACTAAAATGCTGCGGAATTTAGGATTATTTAAATAAAATACATCGTTGATATGAATATATTGTTTTTTGAGTCTTCAATTGACCCTTATAGAGGTGGAATCCAAAGGGTGACAGATATTCTTTATCATTTCTTCGAAAAAAAAGGATTTAATTGTTATTTCGCTTTTTATCTTGTGGATAATGTAGATATACCAGAAGACAGAAAAATGAGATTGAATATTAAAGCAAGCGATACTGTTAATAGTTCGCGTTATATCAAATATATCAAGGAAAAGCAAATTGATATAATTATAAATCAAGACCTATATATGAACTTTTTGATTGATGCTTACACAACAGTTAAAAATGAGCATATATGTAAGATTGTCAATTGCTTTCATTTATCACCTGACTATTTTGACTTTTACCCTTTGTCTTTGAAGGCGAAGATTAAGCAATCTTTATATAAGTTGATTTTGCATAAAGACATTAGGTATGGAAGATATAGAAACATGTTTGATATTTGTGATAAGTTTGTCCTATTGTCAAAATCGTTTGAAAAAGATTTCTTGAAATTGATTCAAGTAAGCGATTCAGATAAACTATGTTCTATTTCCAATCCTTTGTCTTTCGAATTGGAGCAACCGACAGACATCGAAAAAAAGGAAAAGATAGTCTTGATAATATCTAGATATCATGAAGTCCAAAAGAATCTATGTGCTGCAATGCGTATTTGGAAAGAGATAGAAAAGCGAGGAACGAAAGGATGGCAACTTGTTATGGGTGGCTATGGGCCTGATGAACAAATGCTAATGGACTATATCAAAGAATTGCAGATAGAAAACATAAAGATTCTTGGCAAGGTTAAAAATCCATTGCCTTATTATGAGAAAGCATCCATATTTATGATGACTTCCAATTTTGAAGGCTTTGGGATGACACTTACTGAAGCTATGCAAAATGGATGTGTCCCAATGGCGTTCGATACTTATACGGCATTGCATGATATTGTTACAGATTCGGTAGATGGTATGATTATTCCACCTAAAGATGAAAAGAAGTATGCAAATAATTTATATGAGCTTATGAGTAGTGATGTGAGGAGAAGGCAAATGGCTTTAGATGCAATGAAAACAGCTCAAAAGTTTAGTATATCTTCTATTGGTGCTAAGTGGATAAACATGTTTAATGAATTGATTCAATAGTTTATATATGGAGATATCTTTAGGGGAAAAAAGTAAACGAGTCCGTTGGGTTGACATTGCTAAAGGATTGTTGATGATAATAGTGGTCATTTCTCACATGGATGAAGCAACAAATGTTGATGATACTGTAGCACATGTTTTGAATAGTTTTGAGTCAATATATAATTCCTTTTTCATGGGAGTTTTTTGTAATAACAGGACTTCGTACTAATTATTATAAGCCTTGGAAAGAATATATGAAAGGGTGTTTCAAGTAAGTATTTAAAAATTATGATAGGAAAATAGTTTATATGTGTAATAATATCAGTAAAGTTCACGATTGTTATGGCTGTGGTGTCTGTGCTACGGCTTGTGGACGAAAAATAATAGAAATAGGTCTGAATGAGGATGGCTTTTATGAGCCACACATTACAGACGATAGTAAGTGTACAAATTGTGGTATTTGCACAGAAGTATGTGCCTATCTCCATGATGACTTGTCATTGCAGAACCTGGAAATTCATCCTTATGCAGCATGGAGCAAAGAACATTTGGTCAGAAGAAAGTGTTCATCAGGAGGTGCAGGATTTGAAATCGGTAAGTATCTGTTAGGACTGGGATATAAAGTTTGCGGAGTGCGGTATGATGCCGATAAGAACAGAGCAGAACATTATATTGCAACAACAGTAGAGGAGTTGATTCCGAGTGCTGGTAGCAAGTATATCCAAAGCTACACGGTTGATGGATTTAAGGCAATCAATCGAAAGGAGAAGTATTTGGTGACTGGCACTCCTTGTCAAATAGATTCTTTCCGTCGATACATTCGAAAATTCCGTTGTGAAGACAACTTTGTACTGCTTGATTTCTTCTGCCATGGAGTACCGTCTATGTTGGTATGGAAAAAATATACAGAATGGGCCGAGAAGCAAGTGGGCAAGATTACTTATGCTTCGTGGCGTAACAAATGGACGGGCTGGCATGACTCTTGGGCAATGGGCATTGATGGTGAGAAACAAGGCGAGAAGATAAATTGGCATGATTCTTACGATATGTTAATAAGGGGAAAAAAAAGTTATATAGAAAGCCGATTATCACAAGGTGATATGTTCTATCAGCTTTTCCTTGGTGACTGTTGTCTAGGAAAACAATGCTATGACCATTGTAAGTATAAGTATGACCATTCTTCTGCTGATATACGTATCGGTGACTTATGGGGAAAGACTTATAATGATGATGAAGATGGTGTTAGTGGAGCTGTTGCTTTTACTCAAAAAGGAAATGAGGTATTGAAGCAATGTAATTGTGAATTAGTAGAGCATTCTTTTGATGTTGTTGCGGAGGGACAAATGAAGACTTGTCCACAAAGAATTGGAGCATATAATAAGATATTAGAAACATTAAAAAATGATTCTAAGAATATTCAAGATGTGTGCCATATATTAGCAGCTTATAGAAAACAACAGCGACAGTTAGAACGTATAAAGCATCCTATAAGAAGTTTTAAGAACATTATTAAGAAGATAGTAAAATGAAGATAAAGACAATCACTTGTCATCATGTATATAATTATGGTGCGAGTTTGCAAGCTTATGCTTTGCAGCATTATTTGGAAACTTTGGGACATGAGGTTGAAATCATAGACTTTAATCCTTGGTTTCATTGTGATAGATATAATCCTTTCTGGATGCCTAGAAATGCTATAGGTAGGGCTGCTCAAATTATTAAGATATTGCCATTTATGCGTTATATCTGGTATCCATATAAAGCTTATAAAGGAGGAATGTTCAAGACGTGGGGACGTAAGGCTGCATTTGATCAATTTGAAAAGCAATTTTATCACCTTACCACAGTAAGCTATCATGATTCAGATGGGTTAAAGAACAATCCTCCTACGGCAGATGTATATGTAGCGGGAAGTGACCAGATTTGGAACACGTTCAGTGAGAATGGAAAAGAACCTGGCTATTATCTTGATTTCGGAAATAAAAAAGTGAAACGACTCTCTTATGCGGCAAGCTTGGCGACAAATGTAATTGCTGATGGATGGAGTGATTTTGTCAAAGAGAGAGTCGAACGATTTGATGCAGTGTCTGTAAGAGAACATACTGGTGCAAAAATTTTGGAATCATTAGGGATAAAAGATATATGTGTAGTGCTTGATCCTGTATTTTTGTTGAGTAAAGAAGAGTGGACAAGACTTGCAGTAAAAGGAAACTTGTATGGCTTGAGTCCTAACCATTACCTTTTGGTTTATGATTTCCTTGGCAATGATGAGAAAATGATAGCATTTGCCAAGAACTATGCCGCGAGCCACAATCTGAAGATAATATCCATCAATGATTTTTCAGAGCGTATATATGCAGATATGAATATCAATGATGCTGGTCCTCTTGAATTTTTAGCATTGATAAATAATGCTGCATGTGTTGTGGCAAGTTCTTTCCATGCTACAGCATTCTCTGTCATTTTAGAGAAGGAGTTTTATACGTTCAACTTGGTAGGATATAATAATTCTTCAAGAATGTTAGATCTCTTGTCGTCCCTATCATTGCAGGAAAGAATGAATCCTAAGGAAATGGGGGAGCATTTGATAGATTGGCGTCAAGTTTCATCTTCTTTGTCCATACTTAAAAATAAAAGTAAGGATTTTTTAAATTGTAATCTATCATGAATCGAGACCGAGTACACTTCTATTGCTTATACGATTTGAGCATCCAGATGTACGTTAAACGTATGTCTGAAGTGCTGAGCTCAGCCGAGCGAGATTTCTTTAGTTATTATTTGAGCAATGAGAAGTTTACGTATGGTCCTGCCATCCGCAACAACTATGCGTATGGTACTACACATTCTTTTTCTGAAGAGAAGCTTTTGCATAATAATTTACAGCTTCTCGTGTTGTTTATTTTGTTATTATTAAAAATCTTCGAAGACCTTGATATGAAGAGGTATTTGGGGAAATATGAATTAGAATAGATATGGATAGAAAAATGAGAGTTCTTTGGTTTTCTATAACCTCAGCTTTGTATGGCTCGCAGCATAACCAATTTAATGGAGGAGGATGGATTGAGTCTTTGCAAAGAAGTGTTATGGCTCATGGCGAAATTGATTTGGGAATAGTTTTTATTTCTTCTGAAAAAAATGCTCCTGTAAAAAATGATGGAAATGTAACATATTATCCTATATATATACATAGGTCAACAATAGATAAACTGAGAGACTTATATACAAATAAATATTTTGATACTGTAGCTTTGGAGAAGTATTTTCAGGTTATTAATGATTTTAAGCCAGATTTGATCCAAGTCTTTGGGAGTGAATGGAATTTTGGCTTGATAAAACCATATGTGGACGTACCTGTTGTCATACATATGCAAGGATTTTGGCCACAATATAGAAATTCTAGCTTTCCTCCAGGCTTCAGCAAGTTAGATTATGTCCTTTCCCGTTGGTATAAACCTACAAGTCCTTTGAACCGATTGTTGGATGATATGAAATCTAAAGATAGGGCGAATCGAGAGGAGAAAATATTGGAGATGAATGAGAATTATTTTGGAAGGACTGAATGGGATAAAGCCATTACTAAATTATATAATCCGAATTCAAAATATTACTTTTGTAGTGAAGCTTTACGAGATGCTTTTGTTATTGAGAAGAGAAAATGGTCTTTACAGAAAGAATCAACTGTTACATTTGTAACAACAGGTGCTGGCACACCTTTGAAAGGACTAGATTTGGTACTTAAAACAGCTAAGGTATTGAAAAAGTATGCGCCGTTTAACTTTCAATGGAAACTATGTGGACCTACAGCTTTTGATATGAAACGTTTTGAACAAAAAGCGAAGATTAAAAGTTCTGATGTTAATGTCATACCATTGGGTATTTGTGATTCTCAAAAAGTTAAAGATTTATTGTTGAGTTCGCTGATTTATATCCATACAGCATATATTGATAATAGTCCAAATGCTGTTTGCGAAGCTCAGTATATAGGTCTACCTATCATTGCGACAAATGTAGGTGGTGTAGCTTCTTTGTTTGCAGATGATTATCCAAGCAATGCTCTTGTACCTACAAATGACCCGTATTATCTTGCTTCTCGCATTATTGATTTATATTGTAATGAAGAAAAGTTGAAGAAGATGTCTGCCTCTAATTATAAGATTGCAAGAGAACGTCATAATGACGAGCAAATCTATGCTTCTTTGATGAGTGCATATAAACAAATATTGAATAATAGATAGTTAGTTATGAATTATTTGATAATTTTAGTTATATTATTTTGTGGATATAAAATCTATTCAAGCATAGGGCAAAGACGTTTTGATTGGTTTGTATGTACGATGATGATTTTTTCTTCAGCAATTATATTGCTTAGTAAGCCGCAAATTCCTTGTCATCGTTTTCTTCTGATTTGCTATTGGGCTTCTGTATTAAAGCATAAAGAAACTGGTAACAAAAGATTTCCGATTAAATGGGCACTTTATATATATATATTAGTGCTTTTGGTTATATCTTTTAATTCTCCACATTTGAATGCTTTCTATAAAATATATAAACCATTTGTCTTCTTGATGGATACGTATTTTATATTGCTTTTGATGTATTGGGGCATAAAAGATGAGACGTTTAATTCAAAGCCAATTGTTAGGACATTGTATTGTGTTATGTTATATGGAGTTTTATCATTTATCATACGTCAGAATCCAATTCAAAATTTTGTTTCGTCTGCATTTAATACCCATGTACTGTCTGATAACTATTACTTTGGAGAGAGGGTGCGTATTGCATCTACTTGGAGTCATCCTATTGCCTATGGTTTGGTATGTGGTGCTTTATTTTATGAATACTTGCCTTATTGGAAAAAGAGAAAAAATCTGATTCTAATGTTGCTTTTGGCTTTTAATGTATTTGTATGCGGAAGTCGAACAGCTTTGGCTGCATTCCTTTTGATGGGGGGAATAATAGTCTTAATTAGATATAATTTGAGTCGAGCGGTAAGGCAAGGTATCATGTTATGTTTATTGGCAATTCCGGTATATTTGACTGTTCCAATGGTGCAAGAGAAAGTTGATTCTATGATAAATACAGCTTTGGGTAATGAAGATGTAGGTGGAAGTTCTCTGGAAATGAGAGATGAGCAGACTTATTATGCGATGTTAGTCGTTGCAGAAAAACCAGTATTAGGGCATGGATTGGACTATATTACTGATGTGATGGGATTTAATTCCGATAATTTTAAGGGTGATTGGCATTTATTAGGATTGGAAAGCTATTCCTACATTTTGTTGATAGAGCGAGGGTTTGTTGGACTTTTCTTGGAAATATTTATATGGTTAGCAATAGTCTTATATGCTTTTTTTCAAAAGAAACAAGATCGAGCGAATGCTTCATTGGTAATAGCATATGTATTAGGTTTTGTATTCTTCTCGATATCAACAGGTACTCTTGATACAAAGATTCCGATGATGTTTATGACAGGAATGGCTCTAGCTCAAATGAATAGAAATAATTATAGTTTGTCTCCATGTGCGAAAATAGAATAACCATAGCCAAGGCTATCGCCATTATATTGATGGTGATATGCCATGCCGGATTCGACTCCGTCTTCCATCAAGGAGCGGCTTTCATCAATATGTTCCATATGCCGCTGTTCTTCTTTGTCAGCGGATACTGCTTCAAGGAAAAATATCTGAGCGAGGGCAAAAAATATACTGTGAATAAAATCCAGGGACTTTACGTGCCGTTTGTCAAGTGGTCGTTGTTGTTCCTCGTCTTGCACAACGTGTTCTTTTATGCGAACATATATAGTGATGTGTATGGATGGAAGGGTATCGTGTCTCACCTCTATGGCATCAAGGAGTCTTTGTTCTGTGCGGCAAAGATTGTGATTGCCATGAACGAGACCGAGCAGTTGTTGGGTGGATATTGGTTTATCAAGGAACTCTTCATTGGTGCTTTCGTGTCGCTTTTGGTATTTAAATTTGTAAAGAATCAATTTTTCGGGGGGCGTTTTGCTCTTGCTTACCATTGGGCTTTCATTTACCGATTTTGAAGTGCCGTTCTTTCATATATGCTCACGTAGCTTTCTCGCATCCTTCTTTATCGTAATGGGACGATGCTATAAGCTATGGGGCATCAAGACGGATGCTTGGTATCATACATTGGCGTTTGCGATTTGTGTAGCAATTGGAAGCTTCTGGTTCGGAACTTCCATGTTGGTATATACGACATTGCAAATCATCCCTTATTCCTGTTGTGCTATCATGGGCACGATCATGATGTTGAATATCAGTCATGCTATAGCACAAAGGGACAACCTTATTACGTCATTGTTACTGTTTATAGGTGACCATACCTTGGAAGTCCTTACGTGGCACTTTCTTTCCTTTAAGTTGGTGTCGTTGCTGATAGTACTCATCTATGGGCTTCCGGTAGCGATGGTTTCGCAGTTCCCTATTATCAGCGATTACGCATCGTCTTTTTGGGGGCTCTATTCGATTGTGGGAGTTGGTGTGCCTATAGGTATCTTATACTTAAAGAAAAAATATAAAAGTTAAATTAAAATGAAAACTATATTGGCTATTCTTGTAGTTTTGGTCTTCTTGCTCTATGCCAAATGGATATTCTGTGTTTTATATTATCCATTAATGGCTATGGGGGCTGTAGGACAAAATGCTAGCAATCGCAAACTAGCTTATGTTTTGCGATTTCCAATGAGGGTGATAGAACATTTCCTGAGATTCGGGGGTGGTAGATTTGTCCTATTCCAGATAGGGATGATTCCTTCCGTTCACTTACGTACTTGGCTTTATCGAGGACTAGGAGTGAAGATGGGAAAGAATGTGACGATTCATTTTCGAACAGAAGTGAGATGTCCGGAGCGGTTGACGCTTGGAGATGGTACGATTGTTGGCGATAATGCCATATTGGATGCTCGCCGTGGATTGACCATGGGGAGAAATGTCAATCTCTCTAGTAATGTTTCTATTTATACTCTACAGCATGATTATCGAGACCCGGATTTCAATTGTCTTCCAGAGGATGAGATGAAGTTCTCGGTAGAGATAGATGATAGGGCGTGGCTTGGCTCTAACGTCATCGTTCTACCTGGTGTTCATATTGGTGAAGGGGCTGTATGTTGTGCGGGGTGCGTAGTTACGAAAAATGTAGAGCCTTACGCTGTGGTAGCAGGTATTCCTGCCAAGAAGGTAAGTGAGAGACCAAGAAAATTGAGATATAAATTTAATGGTAAGTCTTGCAGATTTTATTGATTCAAAAAAATAATATGGTAAAACAAAATGATTTAGCAATAGTTATCCCTGCCTATAAGTCAACATTTCTTGCCGCTGCTTTGGATTCCATTGCAGCTCAAACTTGTCAGGACTTCACGCTTTATATAGGCGATGACTGTAGTCCTAACAACTTAGAGGTGATTGTAGATAAGTATAGGGATAAAATCAACTTAGTGTATAAACGCTTTGATACAAACCTAGGTGGCAAGGATCTTGTAGCTCAATGGGAGCGTTGCATTGATATGACGCAAGGGGAAGATTGGCTTTGGCTATTTTCTGACGATGATGTGATGGAAAAGAACTGTGTGGAGGAGTTTTATAAAACTATCAAGGAAAAACCGAAGGCAGGTTTGATTCATTTTAACGTGAATCGTCTAGATAATGCAACAGGTAAGATTTCACCATTGCCTAAGTTCCCTGATTTTTGTTCGTCTAAATTTTATCTAGATGAGAAACTGAAAGGTCATTTGATTAGTTTCGTTGTTGAGTTCGTTGTGCGCAGAGACGTATTCTTCGACAATGGAAGATTTCAAAACTTTGATTTGGCTTGGGGGAGTGACTTTATCAGTTGGGTGAAATTCTCGGATGCAGCTGGCGGTATTGATACCTGTGAGAAAGCCAAAGTGCTGTGGAGAAAGAGTAATGAAAATATTTCGCCAGACAAATCTGTGCCAATTTTGATAAGGAAGATTCATTCACTAACTGATAATGCCAAGTGGCTTTCCGAGTTTGCTACAAAACAAGGTTATGGCAACAAGTGGTTTTATACAAAGTATCCGCTTGGAGAAATTAGGAGAAATAAGGTTCTGCTTACTAAAAAGCAGAAAACAGAATTACTGGAGAATTATCGTACAAAGATTCATCCTTCCTTCTGGGTGAGGATGGTTATGTTTATATTACATTTTATTTAATTTTGAATTATGATACCAAAGATTATACATTACGTTTGGTTAGGTGGGGGAGCGAAGACTCCTAGTGTTAAACGTTGCATTGAAAGTTGGAAAAAGACTATGCCTGATTACCAAATCAAGGAATGGAATGAAAGTAACTTCGATTTAGATTCTGTCGTATGGACGAAAGAGGCGATTCAGAAAAAGAAGTGGTCATTGGCATCGGATTATATCCGCCATTATGCCATTTATACAGAAGGTGGCATTTATATGGATACCGATGTGATGGTATATAAAAGTTTCGATGAGTTCCTGAACTTTTCTTTTTCCTAAATTCCGCAGCATTTTAGTTTAACTTATTTTATAAG
>NZ_QTXV01000088.1:0-9534 GCF_003461825.1 Prevotella sp. AM42-24
ACCATCCTAAAGGTGACAACTTTTTCACGTATAAGACAAATTCAGCAAGGCGACGAAGGGTAAAATACACTTTTAAAGACGACTTTTTGTGATTTCTTACACTTTTAAGGATGACTTTTCGTAGTTTTATACATTTTTAAGGACGACTTTTTATATTCTTTGAAATAAAAAATGTACTTTTGTATTCAAAAGTATCAAATAATCAGATAGTTATGAAGAGAAATGCCATCAAATACCTATATCAATGGAAAGCAAGCAACGACCGAAAGCCGTTGATCATGCTTGGAGCCCGCCAAGTTGGCAAAACCTGGCTGATGCAGGAATTTGCCAAAGAGGCCTATACACGTAGTGCGTATGTAAACTTCGAAGACAATGAAATGCTCCGGGAAGTTTTTGCTCATGACTTTGATATCCCCCGCATTATTAATAGCATACAATGGAGTACAGGAGTTTCTATAGACGAAGATACGCTTATTATCCTTGATGAGATACAAGAAGCGCCCAGGGGTATTACCGCATTAAAGTATTTTGCAGAAAAAGCACCTCAATATCATGTTGTAGCTGCAGGTTCATTGCTCGGAATAGCAATGCATCAGAATGACTCTTTTCCTGTAGGTAAGGTAGATTTCATGCATTTATATCCTCTTACTTTCTTTGAATTCCTGGATGCAATCGGTGAAAGCCGTATGGTGGAACTGCTCATGTCAAAGGATTGGAATATGATAACCATGTTCCGGAATAAATTCGAGGAATGCCTGCGACAGTATTATCTGGTAGGGGGAATGCCGGCTGTAGTCCAGGCTTTTGCCAGTGAGAGGAATCTGTTTAAAGTCAGAAGCATTCAAAAAGGAATCCTTGAAGCGTATGAGCGTGATTTTTCCAAACATGCCCCGGCTATAGAAGTTCCACGTATCCGAATGGTATGGAAATCCATTCCATCCCAACTCGCTAAGGAAAACAAGAAATTCATCTATGGTGCCGTGAAGGAAGGAGCCAGAGCAAAGGATTTTGAACTCGCCATCGAATGGCTGAAAGATGCAGGGTTGATCTATAAGGTAAACCGCTGCAAGAAAGCCCTGTTGCCTTTGGCTGCATACGAGGATTTTTCTGCTTTCAAGTTATTCCTGTCTGATGTGGGACTAATGGGGGCCATGAGCAATATTCCTGTCCAAAGCTTGCTGGAAGGAAATGTGTTGTTTTCTGATTTTAAGGGGGCGCTGACAGAACAGTATGTCCTGCAGCAGCTTAAGGAGAAATCTTCCCTGTCTATCTATTATTGGTCGGCTGAAAATTCACGTGGTGAAATAGATTTCCTGGTGCAGGATGAGGAAAAAATCATTCCGATAGAAGTAAAGGCTGAGGAGAATTTGCAGGCTAAGAGTCTGAGGGTGTTTGTGGAGCGCAATCAGGGATTGAAAGGTATGCGCCTATCCATGTCACCTTATAGAGAGCAGGATTGGCTTGCCAATTATCCATTATATTCCGTATCTGCAATATTCGGATAATTATATAGGTATAGTATGCAGATAATCTGCGCTAACGTGCTTTTTTCCTACCATTAGCGCAGATTATCCGCGAATAATTTGCGCTAATGGTAGGAAAATAAGTTTTATAGGAGCCAGGAAGAACATATGCATCAGATACATGCTGAACGAGAGTCGGGAAATGCCTGTGAACCATCGGGGTGCTTCTTTCGGATGGTGCCTATACGCTGGATTAAAAAGCCTTGGCATGAACACACTTTATGTTCTTTTCCAGCTGGGTTGTTGAACTGGCACCTACCAATACGCTGGTAACGCCTTTCTGCTGGAGAATCCAGGCGAGAGCCATTTCTGCGAGTGTTTCTCCACGTTCGCCTGCTTCGGCATTCCATTGCTTCAACTGCTCCATCAACTCCGGTGTCAAGGCACTGTGCTTGAGGAAATGTTCCTTTGCCATACGGCTGTCTGCTGGGATTCCGTTGAGATAGCGGTCGGTGAGGAGACCTTGTGCTAAAGGTGAGAAGGAGATGAAACCGATGCCATTCTCGTGGCAATAGTCGAGGGTTCCATTCTCCTGTGGTGCACGGTCGAGCATGTTGAGTCTGTCCTGGAAGATGAGCAGTGGACAGTCGCGCTCCTTGAGATATTTGTCAGCGAACTTCAGGGCTTCCAGTGGCCATCGGCTGATGCCGAGATAGAGCGCCTTGCCTTGCTTCACGATATCTACCATCGCCTGAAGTGTTTCTTCGAGCGGTGTGTTAGGGTCGTAGCGATGACTGTAGAAAAGATCTACATAGTCGAGGTTCATGCGCTTGAGACTCTGGTCGAGACTTGCCATCAGATACTTACGAGAACCCCAGTTGCCATAAGGACCTTCCCACATATCATATCCTGCCTTGGTGGCAATGAAAAGTTCATCACGATATGGACGGAAATCATCTTGCATGAGTCTGCCCATCGTTTCTTCGGCACTACCATAAGGAGGACCATAGTTGTTGGCCAGGTCGAAGTGGGTAATGCCATGATCGAAAGCATAATGAGTAATGGTCCTGCTGCGTTCGTAAGGATCTACTCCTCCGAAGTTATGCCAGAAACCAAGACTTATTTTTGGTAAGAGAACTCCGCTCTTGCCACATCTTTTATAGAGTGCCTCCGAGTCTGTGTATCGGTTGGCATCTGCAGTATAGATTCCTTTTAAGTCCATATTCTTCTTTTTTTAAATATCTTTTGCAAAAGTACGAATTATCTTTTGATAAACAAATGTTTCAGGCTATTTTTCTTCCTTATATTAAGTTTATTTCAAAACATTCATGATGTTGGCTGGAGGACGCTGTGCCTGCAATTCCCGCTTCATAAAGTCCATATAAGGAGCCACATGGGTATAGTATTCGTAATATCCCTTGCAGAGATAATTCAAGCCAGGCTCTCCATATTTATCATTTTCAAATCGGTTTTTAGGGCATTCGCCATGACAGGCAAATTCCATATCGCACTCCTTGCATTGGCGGGGAAGAGAGGTGTGTTTCAAGCGACTGAATGCCTGTTGCTTTTCTCCATAAAGCATGTCTATCAGGGATTTATCCTGGATATTTCCCAGTTTATATTCTGGGAATACGAAGTGGTCGCAGGAGAATACATCGCCATTATGTTCCATCACTCCGGCATGACCACACTCCTTGGAATAGGCGCAGATGCCTGGTTGTACACCTACCCAGTTGGCCAGTGTGCAGTCGAAGATTTCCACAAAGATTTTACCTACATCATGGCGAACCCAATCATCGAAGATGGTACAGAGGAATTTGCCCCATTGTTCAGAAGTTACTGAGAAATCGGCAATTGTGATTTCCTGATTTTCTTTCTGTTTTTTCGCATTCCCTACATCCTCATAATTATCTTCATAACTTACATCGGCTAAACTTGCTAAAGTGCGTCCATCTTCATGTTCTGTCAGTCGTTCCACGATAGGGGTGAATTGCAGGTACTGGCAACCATTGTCTCTGAAGAAATGATAAAACTCCAAAGGATGTTCTGCGTTGTATGCATTTACCACTGCCATCGCATTCCATTCCACTCTATGTTTTTTCAAGAGGCTGATGCCATGCATCACTTTTTCCCAAGATGGTTTTCCGGCAGATGTCTGTCGGTAATGATCATGATATTCCTGTGGACCATCGATGGAGATACCTACCAGAAAATGGTTTTGAGCGAAAAACTCACACCATTCGTCGGTAAGGAGTGTACCATTGGTCTGGATGACGTTATCGATTTGTTTGCCGTGGGCGTACTTCTTCTGCAGTTCCAGCGCCTTCTTGTAGAAGTCGATGGAGCGCATCAGCGGTTCTCCTCCATGCCAGGTGAAGAGTACCTGATTCATGGTTTGTGCTTCGATGTATTCCTGGGTAAATTGCTCCAGCATCTCGTCGGTCATGAGATGCCGCTGAGATGTGTTGTAGAGGTTGTTTTTCTCCAGATAATAACAGTATTTGCAATCTAAGTTGCAATGAGCACCAGCCGGTTTCAGCATCACGTACAGGGGCTTGGCAAATGGGGTTGCTATATTATCGTTCATCATATTCATTCTTTTCTAAATGAGGGAAATGTAATCTGCATCAAGACTGTGTGCCTAAAATTTTGGTAAAGTGATTTGGAAATCAGGACTATCTCTATGTTCCTTCTTGATGGCAGCTAAAAGTTCGGCTAATATTTCCGGATGCTCAGCTGATACATCATGATCTTCATGAATGTCAGTCGCTAAGTTATAGAGATGTGGTTCTCCCTTTTCTACTACCAGTTTCCAGTCTCCTTTCCTTACACCTATCTGGTCGGTCTCATGAAATTCCCAATAGAGGTAATCGTGATGTTTCTGCTGTGCATCTTTTCCCAAGAGGGTAGGAGCAATAGAAATGCCATCGAATCCGTCACCTGCCAATTTCTTGTTGGTATAGCGTTTGGCAAAATTTTTGATTCCGGCTAAATCGCAGAAGGTAGGCATCAGGTCATAGAATGCAAACTGGGTATTGTTGACTGTTCCTGCCTTGATATGTTCTGGCCACCAGGCAATGAATGGAATACGGATACCTCCTTCATAGCATTGGCGTTTCAATCCTTTCAACTTTCCGTCGCGTCCGAAGAATTCAGGATCGGCTCCTCCTTCTTCGTGAGGTCCGTTATCGGATGTAAAGATGACAATGGTGTTCTTGTCAAGTCCTTTCTCCTTGAGTTTTGTGAAAACTTCGCCCACATACTGGTCCAATCGGGTAATCATTCCTGCAAACTGGGCATGGGTATGTACCACGGAGTTGTATCTCGAATCTTCCCATCCTCCCCAGGTTTTGTCGTTAAAGAATTTCTTCTGGTAATTCTCTACGATAGAATCTTCTGGTTGTGCCAACTCGGCATGCGGAAGGGTATAGGTGAGGAAACCTGCAAAGGGATGCAGGGTATCCTGCTTGTCGATCCATTCCAGTGCCTTGTCGTGAATAATGCGGGCAGAATACTGATTACGCTTGAAGTAGTCTTTGCCAAACATCGGATATTGGATGTTCTGTTCCATCACTTCTCTCACTACAGCCGTATCTCCCAAAGCCTTGCTATATCTGTTCAGGAAATTAGGGTAGTAGAGATGCGCCTGAAATTGACAGATGTATCCATAGAATTCATCCACGCCCCGTTTGTCGGGAGTAGAGGCAGAACCTTCATATCCGCCTGCCCATTTGCCGAATACGCCTGTTCTATAGCCTTTGTCCTTGAGCATCTCCGGCAGAATCTTGTGCTGTGGGTCGTAAGGTTCTTGTCCTACGACAGAATACTCTTCGTTTTGTCCGTATTTTACCATTGGCACACCTCTCCAGTATTCCTTGTTGCCTCTTACATGGGTATGCCCGGTATGCTGACCGGTCATGATTGTGGCTCTGGATGGTGCTGATACGGGTGAACCTGCGTATGCTTGGGTAAAACGCATACCTTCTTTAGCCATTTGGTCGATATGGGGTGTGTGGATGAACGGCTGACCGTAACATGCCAGATCACCATATCCCATATCATCGCAGAGGATAAAGAGAATATTAGGCTGTTGGGCGTTTTGCTTAGCCCATAGGAGGGTAGGCAGACATGCCAAGCCTACCCCTGTGAACCATATCGTTTTGTTGTTCATCATGATTTGTTTATAGGATTGTTAATAATGAATGATACAAAGGTAATAAAAAAATAATATCAAATGAATAGTTGATGATTTATTTTTCCATATTGAAATGAATTCAGATAATATGTGAAAAAGAGGGTATGCCGCAAATCGGCACGCCCTCTTTAAGTTTGTACTAAACATCATCTTAAACTTATATTACAAGTTTCAATGATATGATATAATGAATAACCTATGAAGTCTAATGTTTCAAGTTAGGATTCTTCTCACCGTCGGTTGTTGGGTATGGGCAGTAGATTCTATCCTCTGACCAAGGACCAGTAACAGTAACGCTTTCTTGAGCGGTATATTCCTTGTCACCCTCCTTAGCGATAACTACAGGAGCATTGGCAACGCGATACTCGAAGTTCTTCTTGAGTTCGTCCATACGGAGTTCATCTGCACGACGTGTAACCATTGATACCCAGTTACCTGCAACCTCCCATCCGTGCTCTATGTAGCAAGCTTCAGCAAGCTGAGCAGCGTTCATGTTGTCGATATTCACGATAGAACCATCGCTAAGAGTAACTTTATCTACATCAGCAGAATTTACGGCGCGCTGGCGAACCAGTTTCAGGTAATATTTAGCTTCTCTCAGGTCGAGACCTGCACGGGCAGCACTCTCAGCATACCAGAGGAGCACCTCAGAATAACGGATGAGGTTATGACGGCGGTCGTTAACCATACCACTATAGTTAGGTTTCATACAATCGTATGGTTGTCTGAGCATTCCACCCTTCTCATCACAGTTTACAGTGAAGATAGTGAACATAGGGTGATATTCTTTGACACACTTCTTACCCTTTTCGAATAAGAGTTTTTCGTATTTTCCGTTAACTTTTCTGACGGTCTTCTTTTCACTATCCTTCTCTTTTTCGATTTTTTCATCCAGACCCTTAATCTGCTTCTCGAGTTCTTTAGCATCAGTCTTCATTGTAATAGGAACCCAAAGGTCTGCAGTAGGGATATCCCACCAATTACAATCTGCAGTGATTACAGTACCATCCTGGAATGTAATTCTTTTTGCGTAGATGGCATCCTTACGAGGTCCTTCTGGATATCTCTTCCAGAAAGCAATCTCTCCCCAGGCGTCACCCCAGCCACCATCACCGAGGCTTTCGAAACGGCAGCAAGAAGAAAGCTGTGAGTCATGATCCCACCAACCCTTGGCATCATTGTTGATACCGAGTAAGGTCTCCTTGTTGTAGTTGTTACCCATAGAGTAAACATCCTTCCAGTCAGGGTTCAAGATGAAACCATATGTACGGTTGTTGTCAATGACATCTTTTGCCTGCTCTGCAGCGAGCTTGTAGTATTCTGTGCCCTTATTGAGAGGGTAGCCTGCCATAGACATATAAACTGCAGCCAATGTTGACTGTGCAGCCTGTTTGGTAACCCAAACATCTACATCAAACAGGCGAGCTGGCTCATAATCGTACTTGGTAGGAAGTTCGTTGATGGCATCCTTCAAGTCCTTAACGATCATTTCGTAAACTTCTGCAATTTCTGCAGGCTGAGCATCCAACTGGTTAATGTCTGTATTTGTGATGATAGGTATTTTACCGAATACACGTACCAGATAGAAGTAAGAATATGCACGCCAATAGTGGGCATTACCAAAGGCTACGTTCTTCTTTTCCTGTGAGCCATTCACATTTCCTGCTCCATTTACAATCAGGTTAGCAGCCTTGATCACAGAATAATGCAGATTCCATGCATCTGTTACACCCTTGTTGGCACCCTCAGATGCAAAAGCATCAAGAGCTGCACAAGCCTGCTTGTTTGAACCTGGGTTGGCTGTGATATCATCACCCTGCCACTGTGGGTACATAGGATTGGTCCAGCTCTGTGTCTGGTTGATTCTTTCGTACAAAGCGTTAACACTCGCAGTAAGGTCATCTTCTGTAAGGAAGAACTTCTCTGGGGTTAACTGTCCCTTAGGATCCTCATCCAAGAAATCGCCACAAGACGAGAAAGTAACCAAGGATGCTGCCATGAGACAACCAATATATAATAATTTCTTAGTTTTCATAATTATTACAGTTTTTAGATTGTTGAAATTAGAAGGTTACACGAACACCCATTGTGATGGTACGAGGATTAGGATAAGCACCCATATCCAAACCATTATCACGGTCTATATTCTTTTCGCCGAATGAAGCACCTGCTGGGTCAATACCCTTATAGCCTGTGATGGTGAAGAGGTTCTGAGCTGAGAGTGAGAGACGAATGTCTGCCAACTTGGTTACGCTACGTGGGAATGTGTAAGCAACACTGATATTTTCGCAGCGGAAGTAGTCTGCATTCTCGAGCCACTTGTCTGAGTTACCATAGGTCTTGTTCTCTGCACCTGGAGTTGGCATGGTGATACCAATATTGCCGAAGTAATCCTTATCAGTTACGAACATAGATGCACCAACCATTGAGTTCATTGCGAAACGTACCATGTTCAGACGCTTAGCACCGAAGGCTGCATTGCAGAATACGTTGAAGTCCCAGTTCTTATAGGTTATGGTGTTGTTCCAGCCTAATGTAACGTCTGGATTTGAATGACCTAATATGAAGCGGTCCTTAGAAGCGTCTGGGTCTGCTGTCTTGTTGCCGTCTGCAGTGTAATACATATCAACATACTCTCCCTTGTCATTCTTTTCTACACCTGCCCACTTGAAGCCGTAGAATGTACCGATAGCTTCACCTTCCTTGATGATAGTACATGGATCAACTGTACCAGGAGAAGGAGTCTGACCATAAATAATAGGATCTGAAGCTGTCATCTTGGTTACCTTGTTCTTCAGGTAGCTGACATTCAGAGTTGTTGACCATGTCCAATCCTTGGTCTGAATAATCTGACCATTGATGGTTGCCTCAATACCCTTGTTGTTTACTTCACCTGCGTTTACCCAGTATGTGGTACCGCCTGAGTAACCTGGAGATGACGTCTCTAAGAGAGCATCCTTGGTAGTCTTGTTGAAATAGTCGAAGCTAACGTTCAATCGGTTGCCGAAGAAACCGAAGTCAACACCGAGGTCGAACTGGTGTACCTTCTCCCATGTCAAGTCTGGTGTAGCAAGACCATTTGCCCAGTAACCTGTGTAAGATTGGTTTGTACCATATGAGAAATCTGTAGTTTTCAACAATCCAAGGGTAGAATAAGGAGTGATGTCCTGATTACCGATGACACCATAGCTGGCGCGGATCTTCATGTATTCTACAGCATTCTTGATAGGCTCCCAGAACTTTTCATTAGAAACAGTCCAAGCACCTGCAATTGATGGGAAGTAACCCCACTTCTTGTTGGTGAAACGGCTGGAACCATCGGCACGGAGAGTACCTGTCAACATGTAGCGGTCGGCATAGTTGTACATTACGCGAGCTACACCAGAGAGCATGGTCCACTTGCTATAGCCGTTGGTAGGAGTCTTAGATGTAGCATCTGCTACGTTCCAGTAGCCCACCTGTTCGTGGATAATACCTGTACCAGTCATACCCATACGGCGAACCTCATTAGAGGTAACTTCCCATACACCTGTTGCGGTCAAAGAGTGCTCACCCCACTTGTTGTTATAGGTCAAGTTGTTGGTTGACTGCAAAGCGGTAACTGTTGCATCGTTGTTGCCCATTGAGTTACCAGAGGTATTCACCTTGCTTGATGTGAAATTGTACCACTTGTAATCATTATAGTCGATACCATTGGTTGTGGTGAATGTCAAGCCCTTGAGAAGGTTGAACTTCAAGTCAACGTGACCAGTTACCATCGTGCGCTTACGGTCGTATTCACCACCATGGAGAATACCATAAGGGTTGTTCTGGATATTGTTGTTGGTATCTTTAATATACCTAAATTCCGCAGCATTTTAGTTTAACTTATTTTAT
>NZ_QTXV01000089.1:0-9533 GCF_003461825.1 Prevotella sp. AM42-24
GCACCCATAACCAAATATTAAATCTTCTTTTTGCTTTCATTTTCTATCTTGTTTTATGGGTTACTTATGATTGTCTTTAGTCTCTACTCGGCGAGCCTTATCCGCATCTTGGGTGTCATCGCTACCATTTCCTATTGCAGTAATGCGACTTGCCTCTATGCCATTCTTCACAAGCCAAGTTTTTACGGTTTCTGCACGCTGGCGAGATATACGTTTATTGACAGTCACGCTGCCTTTTGTGTCACACCAACCTGTTACCGTCACCTTCATGTTCGGATTCTCTTTCAATGTTTTGAGAATATCATTCAATTTAGTCTCTTCATTTTGTTGGATGTCGATACTATTGAAGGTGAAATATATGACAGGGAAAGTCACCTTTGCAGATTCTTTTATGTCTTGTTCAACAACTCTTGTTTCTGCCTTATCCACTGTTTCTTTCTGATTGACATTCTCCGAAGAAGTTGGTTCCTGTTGTAGAACCTCCTTTTGTGGAACTGATGGAGTTTCTGCTACCTTGTTCTTCTTTTTTGAGAGGTTTATCCCCAATCTCACTCCACTTTCCCAAACAAAGTTGTTCTTATGCAGATGCTCAGGCATTCCGTCCACACGTTCGCCAGTAAGACGAGTCAAACCGGAATAGATGCCCAATTTCAGACATGAAGTCAGTTGGTAGCCCACCTGCAAGTCTGCACCATAACCCAAATGCCAGTTGGTAGAACCTTTCATTACCTTGGCATCATCGGCTATAGTCTGGATATCAGCCTTGGTCGTTACTGCATATATATGAGGTGAAACAGCCAAATCCCATCGGCTGTTAGCTGTCTTGTGGAACAGTCCAAGGAGATTAACGTTCACTCTTGCCCCATACCAACCCATCCTGACATGGCTTTTCAGATTGGCATATTCCCAACTGTCCATGCCTAAGACACCTGCGTTGTAACGCATACCGTCGCTACCCAACCAATAGTTACGTTCTACGCAGCAGTCTTGTGCCGACAAGTTCATCTCTCCATACTTGGCGGACAGCTCTGCCGAGAATATGGAGTTGAAACGATAGCCCCCATATAAGCCAGCAGCCCAACCGAGGTGCGTCTTGTCATGTCCGAAACTTGAGAAAGTAGAGAAACCGAAAGGCATTCCACCCTCAATACCGATGTACCAGCCTTGCGATGGGGCAAGTACATCTTTTCCTTCTTCAGCTTTCATTGTGGAAAGCGGAAACACTGATGCAAGTATTGCAATCAGCAATCTAATCCGTATTGTCAAATAATTTGCCATATTATTTCGTTTATATTAAATCGTAAAGATAAAGATAAGGAGTATTCTCCTAATAATCAAAATGGGTGACTACTATGAAGCCTTTTGTTTCATTTGAACCGAAACTCACTCTAAGAAATACAAGAGGTTTGTCAGGGAAATTAAAATGAAAGCCAACAGAAGAAAGATATAAAAGCGTTCTCTCTTGATGAAGTCACGAAAGCTATAGCGAGCCTTCCAATGATTCTCAAGATACATCCTGTACTCATGTATCATGGCATATCCTAAGATAATACCTAATATGAGTACAGACACCCCGATGATGATCAGGGCTAATTCTATCCTTGGCATAGTTTCTAACATTTCTTTCATGGCACAAATATAGTGTTTTTCATCCAAAAAAGGTGTCGCATTCCTATGTTCAGGTGTCTACTTCCTATGTTTTAGGTGTCTACTTCGTAGGAAGTAGACACCCATTTTAACGATTTATTCCTTTTTATTATGCGTTTTTCTGGTATTTTCTTCTCGCCATTCGGTAGGCGTACAACCTTCCTTTGACTTGAAAATCCGGTACAGATAGGTACGGGCAGAGAAGCCACACTCGGCAGAAATAATGTCATTACTATAGTCTGGACATTCCAACATCATCTTCTTTGCCGCATTGAAACGTATATCGCCAAGCCATATTCTGAATGTGGTTTTCTGATACTGGTCGAAGAATACAGATAGCTCATCCTTGGAGATACAAAGTGTGCGAGAGAGGGTAAGCATATTCACAGTACAGTCCTTATATCCTAAATTCGCACACCATGCATCAAGACTCTTCTGGATGAAATCTCTGCGCTCATCGGAAAGTGATCGTAAAGATTCTGTACCACTATCAGTAGAGGTCTGCTGTTTAGCAGAAATTGCCCCCCCCAGACCTATATTTTACTCTCGTCAAAGCATTGGTTTCCTCTTCTTTATCCAAGAGTTCTTCGGTAGGGATATAACTGCTGCCGAGAGCTATAAACGTAAGATTGAAGAACAGCAAGGCAAGCAATACAGCTGGACCTACTATATATAATAAGGTGGTAGAAAAGATGGCAACCGGCATAGCGAGAACTGCGAGCCAGAGAATAATGACACTGGCTCGGGAATATCTCACGTAAGGCAACAAATCCGTTGCAGCCATTGTTTCCAACAAGTTTCTGCGCCTGATCATCTCCTGAATAATCATGTATATGCAATAGAAAACACTTGCGCAAAACAGAGCCAGCATCAGATAAAGCCCTTCTCTGATATACAGGCTATGATGGAGACTGATACCCACGCAAAAGACCAAGATAATGGCAGCATAAATACCACTGCACATCAGAATCATCTTCCTGAGGTTGGCACGGGTGGTTTCTATGTTATAGATTCCTATAGAGATAAGCGAGAAGCAGGGGGTATAGATGAGGATGTTGATGACCGCCCCTAAATTATCGTGCATGGCTCGGAATCCGAAAGTCATCTGTATCACATATTGTATCGCCAATCCTATCAGTGCAATCACGATGATCCATCGAGAACGCTCATACCGCTTGTTCTCCCATCTTACATGCAGATGAGAGAGTGCTACGATGAAGGCATTGATGAGCATGAATATAAAACATGCAAACTGAAAAAGAAATAATGAATCCATACGCTTCTTATCTTTTGTTTATTTTCTTGTATTTTTGACATCTTTCTTTGCCATACATTATTATAAAATAAGTAAATACGCTTGCAAAAGTACGATAATAATTTCAGAAAAAAGAACAATAGCCTCAAAATCTTTTACTGAAAGAAGATTAACAGTAGAGGGTGTGTCATGGACTGATGACACACCCTCTTTCATGTTTATTATACAAGCCTATTTATCTTATGAAAGGCGTACTACTATTCAAGTATTACAAGAGAGAATTGAACTTCTCCTGAAGGGTAGCCTTAGAAGCTGCACCCACAAACTTGTCAACCAACTCACCACCTTTGAAGAACAAGATAGTAGGGATATTGCGAACACCGAATTCCATAGCAATGTCATCATTCTCCTCAACATCACACTTACCTACTACCAACTTGCCATCATACTCGTTGGCGAGTTCAGAAACGATAGGAGCAATCTGGCGGCAAGGACCGCACCATGTTGCCCACAAATCTACTACCAATGGGAGCTCACCATTCTTGTAGCTCTCAAAATTGTCATTTGTAATTGTTACTTCCATTTTATTCTATATTAATATTATTATAAATATGATATGTCTTACTGCAAACCGTATGCCAATTTTATTTAATTGATATGGTATGACATTTTAGGGTGCGCCTCAATATATTGTATCAGTTCCTTGCCCACATTGACTGTCTTATCTTGCGCCCGGAACATGATGAAGGTATTGCTCTCCACATCATGTATCTGAAAATACAATTGAGTTTTCCCTGCCAGATCATCTTTCAACATCGTATTGAAATCATTGATAACTGTATCATCAACGATATCACTATCCAGCGTAATCGTCAATTTCTCAATACGGTTTTCTTTAATCGTCTGCATGTAATCAATACTGTTGATCTTGAATTCCAGATAATTACTATTGGCATATCTTGGAGCGCATCTTGCAGTAACATAGACTGTACTTCCTTCTACGAGCATACCACGCCATTGTCCCCAATCTTCACCAAAGAGAGCCAATTCTCCGGAACCCTCAAAATCTTCCAGTGTTACAAATCCACAAGGCTTGCCAGTTTTGGTAAACGTTGATCTCAGCGCAGTAACGATACCGCCAAAGACAATTTCAGCCTTTTTGGACAAGGCCTCCTTGTCGCCCAATTCTGTACAATGCGTATTGCACATCGAATGGAGAACGATACTATAATCATCCAGCGGATGAGCAGACAGATAAATACCTACCAGTTCACGTTCCTTATTCAATTTCTCGATCGTGCTCCATGGCTCTCCCTTAGGAATAGGAGGAGTTGCAATTTCTACCGCTTCCACTCCACCGAAGAGAGAAGTCACAGCCTCCTGCTGTTCACGCTGGTAGAGCTGTCCATACTTCACCAAAGTATCCAGGAAGACATTTCCCTTGGAATCCTTGGCAAAGAAATCCTCTCTTGGGATTCCGAAACTATCGAAACCACCACTCAGCGCCAGACTTTCAAAAGCCTTACGATTCACATTAGAGAAATCTACTCTTTGGGCAAAATCAAAGATATCTTTATAGGCACCATTCTTCTCACGCTCTGCCACAATGGCATCAGCCGCTGGAGCACCCATACCCTTGATGGCAGAAAGACCGAAACGAATCTCGCCATGCTCGTTCACACCAAATGCACGGTAACTCTCATTGATATCCGGGCCCAACGTCTTGATATTCATAGACTGGCATTCCTCCATCAACTTCGTAATCTCAGTAATCTGAGAAAAACGGCGAGTCATAAGCGCAGCCATATATTCGGCAGGATAATGCGCCTTCATATATGCCGTCTGGTAAGCCACCCAGGAATAACAGGTTGCATGCGATTTGTTGAAAGCATAGGAAGCAAACTTTTCCCAGTCGCCCCAAATTTTCTCAAGAATGGCAGGATCATGACCATTTTCCTGACCTTGCTTGATGAACTTAGGCTTCATCGCATCTACAATATCCTTCTTCTTCTTACCCATCGCCTTACGCAAGGCATCAGACTCACCACGAGTAAAGTTGGCAAGCTGACGGGAAAGAAGCATCACCTGCTCCTGATAGACCGTGATACCATACGTATCCTTCAGATACTTTTCCATACATGGAATATCATACTTGATTTCTTCCTGTCCGTTCTTTCGGGCAATAAAAGATGGGATATAATCCATAGGTCCCGGACGATAGAGCGCATTCATCGCAATCAAGTCTTCAAAGACCGTAGGCTTCAACTCGCGCAGATACTTCTGCATACCAGGCGACTCAAACTGGAAAGTACCAATGGTCTGACCACGCTGATAGAGTTCATAAGTCAGCGCATCATCAATCGGTATTGTATCCAAATCAACATCTTCACCTAATGTCTGCTTTACTACCTTGCAGGCCTCCTTCAACTCGGAAAGTGTCTTCAGACCCAAGAAGTCCATCTTGATCAAACCAGTAGATTCAATCACGTGGCCATCATATTGGGTAACGGCAGTCTTCAGTCCAGGGAAATCCGGGTCATCAGCAGTTGAAACCGGCACCCAATTACTAATCGGGTCTCGACAGATAATGAATCCACAAGCATGAATACCTGTACCTCGTATCGTACCTTCAAGCATTTTGGCATACTTGATGGTATTGCTTTCACGAGGATCAGTAGAAAACTCCGCATCCCTCAATGCCGGCGTATATTTGATGGCATTGGTCAAGTTCATCTTAGCTCCATCAGGCAATCGGTCTGGGATAGCCTTACAGAGTGCATTTGCCTTATCCAGAGGAAGTTTCTCTACACGGGCAACATCCTTGATGGAATTCTTGGTTGCCATACTACCATAAGTGATAATATGCGCACAATTCTCATGCCCATACTTATCCATCACCCATCGGAGCACTTTTCCACGACCATCATCATCAAAGTCGGTATCAATATCAGGAAGATTGACACGGTCTGGATTCAAGAAACGCTCAAACAGCAAGTCATATTTCAATGGGTCTATCTTGGTAATACCCAAGCAGTAAGCTACCACAGAACCTGCAGCAGAACCACGACCCGGACCTACAACAACCCCCAATTCTTCACGTGCAGCACGAATAAAGTCGGACACAATCAAGAAGTAACCAGGGAAACCCATCGTCTTCATGACATGCAACTCAAAGTTGACATGCTCATCGACATTTTCCGGCAAAGGATCACCATATAATTTCTTGGCACCCTCGTAAGCAAGGTGCTTCAGATATTCCGCCTCAAACTTAATACGGTATATTTTGTCGTAACCGCCCAAGCGGTCTATCACTTTCTGTCCTTCTTCAGGCGGCAACTGGTTCTCCCCATTCTCATCAGAAGTAAATTCCTTGTAAAGGTCTTCTTCTGACACCTTCTCACGCAACTGTTCCTCGGTACCGAAAGTCTCCGGAATCGGGAAGAACGGCATGATAGGTCCATGGTCGATACTATAGATTTCCACCTTATTATATATATCGAGCGTATTGGACAAGGCTTCAGGAATATCAGAGAACACTTCATTCATCTCCTCCCGAGTCTTAAACCATTCCTGCTTAGAATATCGCATACGATTCGGATCATCCAGATCCTTACCTGTAGCAAGACAGAGCAAATGGTCGTGAGCCTCAGCTGTTTCCTTATCCTCAAAGTGACAGTCGTTGGTACAGATCAGTTTAATGCCATATTCCTTGGCAAATTCTATGAGCACCTTATTGGCACGCTGCTGCAATTCGTAGGCCTCACGATTGGCAAGGATACGTGGATCATCAGGCACTTTGTGGCGCTGCAATTCCAAATAGTAATCATCACCGAAAAGATGATGATACCATTCACAAGCCTCGCGTGCACCTTCGATATCACCATCCAGAATCTTCTTAGGAACCTCGCCAGCAATACAAGCCGAACAGACAATCAGATCCTCATGATATTTCTCCAAATCGGCACGATCCGTACGTGGGCGCATATAATATCCGTCCACCCATGAATTGCTGACCAATTTGATGAGGTTTTTGTAACCATTGTAATTCTTCGCCAAAACGATGAGGTGATAACCACTCATATCACCCCTGTTTTTATCACGATCCTCTTTTCTTCGATGGGCTACATACATCTCACAACCAATAATAGGCTTAAAAGGTTCCAGACCTTCTTTTTTTCTACCCTTATTGACTTTTCCGCAATAATCGGTCAGTTCCTTGATGCCAAACATGACACCATGATCGGTAACGGCCATACCCTTCATGCCGTCCTTGACAGCCTTGTCAACAAGATGGGGAATCTTGGACTGACCATCAAGGATGGAATACTGTGTATGGACATGTAAATGTATGAAATCTTCCATTTTTTATACTAAAAAGCGAATTTTGAGTTCAAAGTTACTGCTAAAAGTTGACATAACCAAAAGAAATTGCGGAAAAATTTGCAAAAATGACAAAAATAATGTACCTTTGCAGTGATAAAAACTTAATCTCTCTGTAATGGGACAAAAAATAAAGAAACTAAAGAAGATTAGATTACACCGTGAAGGTACCGACCAGCTGATTTACGGTATCATTGCTATCATAGCAATTGCGGTGATATTGTGGAATGCCTTTGACAACAAAATACCATTTTGGTCTTTCTCTGTAGTCATGGGTGTTGTGTATTGTATCGTGCTTAACTTCTATCGTTGCCCTATACGTTACCTGAACGTAGAAGACACCGATAAATTAGTCGTGGCTCCTGCCGATGGCAAGATTGTTGTCATTGAAGAAGTTGACCACGCACCTTACTTCAATGATAAGCGCATGATGGTTTCCATCTTCATGAGCCTATGGAATGTGCATGCCAACTGGTTCCCTGTTGACGGCAAGGTGAAATTCGTGAAACACGTAGATGGCAATTATCACAAAGCGTGGCTTCCTAAGGCGAGCGAAGAAAACGAGCACTCCGATGTCATGATTACTACTCCTGATGGCGTGGATATATTATGCCGTCAGATTGCTGGTGCTGTGGCACGCCGTATCGTTACGTATGCCAAGGAAGGTGAAGAATGCTATATTGATGAGCATCTGGGATTCATCAAGTTGGGTTCCAGAGTTGATGTCTATCTGCCTGTAGGTACCGAGATTTGCGTCAAGATGGGGCAATCTACGACAGGCGACCAGACCATCATCGCCAAATTGAAATAGTTTTCGGGCAAGTTGAGCCATTCAACTACTGATCATCATATATAAAAATGAATATAAAGAAACATATTCCTAACACGATTACCTGTTGTAACCTCGTATCTGGTTGCATCGCAACATCGTATGCTTTCGGAGGAGCACCCAAGATGGCACTTCTCTGGATTATCATAGGTGCAGTATTTGACTTTTTTGATGGCATGAGCGCACGCTTGCTCCATGTTTCATCACCTATAGGAAAAGAGCTTGACTCTCTTGCTGATGATGTAACATTTGGAGTTGCTCCTTCAACCATCGTATTTTCACAACTTTTCGTGATGGAGTATCCGGCAATCTTAGAGCCATTACGTTCATGGTTACCTTATACTGCATTCATCATCGCAGCCTTCTCTGCCCTAAGATTGGCAAAGTTCAATCTTGATGAGCGACAGACGACATCATTCATTGGTGTTCCGACTCCTGCCAATGCGCTGTTTTGGGGATCGCTGATAGTAAGTAGTCCTTCATGGCTAACCAACGACAAATGGTCTGTGGCTATCATCTTGGCAATGATTCTCATTACCAGTTTCTTGCTTGTATGTGAATTGCCACTCTTTGCTCTGAAATTCAAGCAATGGTCATTCAAAGGTAACGAAGTCAAGTATTTCTTTATAGGTCTGACCGTTATCATTCTTGCCGGCTCTGTATTCACAGAGGGCGCTATCGGATTTCTTCAGGCCTGGTGGATTATCATACTTGCCTATGTGATTCTTTCTGTGATTCTGTATTTAAAGAAGAAATAAAACAATAAGGGTGTGTCATAACTACATGACGCACCCTTTTTCTATTTCTATTTTTCTACAAGCAATGCTAAATCATAATCTTTTTCGACTACTCTCCCTATTCTCCAAAATACTCTTTTAAATTTCCTTCTCTGCCCGGGTATATTTTTCTCCCTGCCCACGCAAGAATTTTTCCGTGGGCAGGGAAAAATAAAAGTGGGTACAGGGATGGATAAAACATGTTATATAGACATATCCATAACAAAGTAGTAAATTAACCGCTTAACGTAAGAAATAGCAATACCATGGGCAATTGCCAACATTATCTTCAATCTATTTACATTTTTTTGCCATACATTATTATAAAACAGTATGTTATTGTAAAAGTTTTTACACTTTTGCAATAGCATAGTTTAATGATACAAAATAATGATGAAACAAACTTTTATACTTCTTTTCTCCTGTTGGTGGCAAGAGTTTGCAGGCTTGAGGTGGAGCGTAATTTACTGATTTTCAGTAATATAGATGACAGAAAATCTGCATGACCTAACGAAGCGCTTCATTAACACTTAACGATGCGCTTCATTAACACCTAACGATGCGCATCATTAGACCTTAATAAAGCGCATCGTTAGAGTTCGTACTTGCACTTCTTTAGAGGAAATGGAACTTAAATATATATTTG